>NZ_JAGPYL010000173.1:0-10389 GCF_018070095.1 Micromonospora sp. U56 | reverse complement strand
GGCTGCGGGTGACCGACGCGGCGGGCACCGCCCAGCCGGTCGCGCTGACCGGCGAGTGGTCGATGGTCGACGCAGTCGGCGAGGCGCCGGTGCCGACGAGCGCCGTCACCCCCGGCGGGGTGGACGCCGACTACGGCATCGCGCTGACCGAGGGCGGCCGCTTCGCCCGGCAGCCGACGGTCCGCTTCGCCGTCGTACCGGCGGGGGCGGACACGCCGGTGCCGGCGCTGGTCACCCCGCAGGTGCTGGCCGCGCTGAACGTCCGGCCCGGTGACGTCGTGCCGCTCGCCCTCTCCGGGGCGTCCGTGCCGGTGCGGGTGGTCGGCGAACTGGACGCGGTGCCGGGCGTCACCGAGGCCGGCGGGGCGCTGCTGATCGACCTGCCCGCCGCCACGGACTGGCTGGTGCGGCAGCGGGCCGCCGTTCGTGCGGTGCCGGAGTGGTGGCTGCGTACCGACGACGGCGGGCACGCCGCCGCCGCGGCGGCGATCCGGGAGCTGCCCGGCGTGACCCTCCTCGACCGGCGGGCGGCCGCCGAGGAGACCGCCCGCGACCCGTACTGGCGGGGCGCGCGGACCGGGCTGCTCGCCGCGGCCCTCGGCTCGGTGCTGCTCGCCCTGGTCGGCCTCGCCGTGGACGTGTGGGCCACCGCCCGGCACCGGCTCGCCGAGTTCGCGGTCCTGCACACCCTCGGCGCCGGACCGCCCCTGCTGGCCCGCGCGATGCTGGCCGAACAGACCTTCCTGGCCGGCATCGGGGTCGCCGTCGGCCTGTTGGTCGGCGCGGGAGTGGGCGCCACCATGGCACCCTTGGTGATCCTCACCCCGAGCGCCGGCCGACCCGTGCCGGAGGCGGCCTTCACCCTGCCCTGGACGCCGATCGGCCTGACCGCGCTCGGGCTGCTGCTGGCCGCCCTGGCGTGCAGCGCCGTCCTGGCCACCGGCATCCGGCAACGTGTCGCGGCGGCCCAGCTGCGGATCGGGGGAGAACGATGAGCGTCCTGGCCGTGCTGCGCAGGGTGCGCGCGTACGGGGGGCACTTCCTGCTCCTCGCGGTGCTGGCGCTGGTCACCGCGCTGCTGGTCACCGGGATGCCGCGGGTGGCGGACCGGCTGTCCGGCCAGGGGCTGCGCGAGCAGCTGGCCGACCTGCCGGGTCTCCGCCGCGACGTGCTCTACCAACGGCCGGCGGAGCCGCAGCCGGGCACGAGCCGGGTGGCCGCCACCCACCGGGCCAGCCTGGACTCGCTGCTGGCGGGGATGCCCGCGCCGGTACGCGAGGTGGTGGGCGAGCGCTGGTACGTCGCCGACACCGAGTTCGGTCGGCTGAAGGGACCGGAGCTCACGGCCGACAAGGGTCTGTTCGACCTGAGCCTGCGCACCATGACCGGGCTGCGGGAGTCGGCCACCCTGGTTGACGGCCGCTGGCCGGGGGAGGGGGCGGAGCGGGCCGCGCCGGTCGAGACCGTGCTCGCCGAACCGGTCGCCCGGCAACTCGGCCTGCGCACCGGTAGCCGGCTGCGCCTGGCGCTGCTCGATTCCGACGATCGGGAGTTCGCCGGCACCACCGTCGCGGTGGTCGGCCTGTTCCGACCGGTCGACGCCGGCGGCGGTGCGTGGGACGCGCTCCCCTCGGCGCTGCGGCTCACCCCACCGGTCGGCGACGGCGAGCCCTTCCAAGTGGTGGGGCTGACCGACGACGCCGGCTTCGACGACCGGGCGGCGGCCGGCTGGGCGGTCGGCTTCAGCTGGCGCTACCGGGTCGACCCCGAGCGACTCACCCCGGGTCGCCTCGAGGCGGTGCTCGACGGCATCGCCCAACTGGACCGGGAGCGCCCCGCTGGGCTGCTACTCGCCCAGGGCGTCGACATCCCGCTGCGGCAGTACGCGGATTCGCTCGCCGCCGCCCGTACGCTGCTGACCATCATCGCCGCCGGGGTGCTCGCCACCCTCGCCGGCCTCACCGTGCTCGCGGCCCGGCTGGCGGTACGCCGCCGCCGCGACGAGTACGTGCTGCTGCGGGCCCGGGGCGGTTCGAGAACCGCCGTCGTGGGGCGCGGCCTGGCCGAGTCGGTGCTGGTGGTGCCGGCCGCCGCGGTGGCCGGCTGGCTGCTCGGCGGTCTGCTCCCCGCCGACCCGTTGGGCGCCGGCACACCGGACGCGGCGAGCCGGCTGACCCTGCTCGCGGCGGTGCTGGCCACACTGGCGTTGCCGGTGGCGGTGCTGACCGGTCAGCGCGACGGCGGGGGCCGGCGGGACCTGCTGCGCGCCCGGGGCGGCGCGGGCCGGCTCACCGTCGAGGTCACCTTCATCGGCCTGGCCGCGCTCGCCGCGTTTCTGCTGCGCCGAAGGGGACTCGCCCTCGGCGACGAGGTGGACCCGCTGCTGGTGTCGGTGCCCGTGCTGCTCGCGGTCGCCGCCGCGCTGCTGGCGCTGCGCGCGTACCCGTGGCCGTTGCGGCTGTTCAGCCGGCTGGCCGCCCGGGCGCGCGGCGCGGTCGCCTTCCTCGGCACCGCCCGCGCCGGTCGGGTCGGAGTGGCCGCGCCGCTGGTGGTGGTCGTGCTGGCGATCGCCACGGCGGCCTTCTGCGGGGTGGTCGCCGTCGGTATCGAGGACGGGCGGGACCGGGCGGCGACCCGGACGGTGCCGGCCGACGCGCTGGTCAGCGGTGACCGGTTCGCCCCGGACACGGCGACCGAGCTGGCCGGGCTGCCCGGGATGCGGGCGGTCACCCCTGTGCTGGCCACCCCCGGGCAGCGGCTCTACGCCGACTCGGAGGGGAGCCCCGGCGGGGCGGGCGAGGCGTACGTGCTGCTGGTGGAGCCCGCCGGTTTCGCTGAGGTGGCCCGGCGCTCCGGGCTCGACGCGGCGGTGCCCGCCGCGCTGCGGGCCGGCGGGGACGCCACGACGGCGCTGCCCGCGCTGGTGTCGCCGGACTTCGCCGCCGCCCTCGCCGACGCGGAGCTCGCCGACGGCGCGGGCCGCCGGCCCGGCTGGGTGGACGTGCAGGGCAACCGGCTGCCGTTCCGGATCGCCGGCACGGCGGAGGAGTTCCCGCTGATCCCCGGCGGGACGGGGCGGTTTCTGGTGCTGCCCTGGCCGGGGCTGCCCGCCGACGCCCCGCACCCGCTCGCGCCGACCGGCTTCCTGCTCGCCGCCGGGGACGCCACGGTGGACCCGGCGGCGGTGGGGCGGGTCGCCGAGGAGGGACAGGCCCGCTACCAGACCAGCGGCGCGGTGACCGGCGGAAAGCGACCGCTGCCCCCGCAGGTGACGACCTGGGCGGCCGAGCGGGAGCGGCTGGGCGGCAGCGGGGTCAACGGGCTGCTCGTCTTCGGCTTCGCCACCGGCGCGGCCGGCGGCGGGGTGCTGGGGCTGCTCGCGCTGGCGTTCGCGGTGCTCGCGGGTGCCCGCGGCCGGGCACAGGTGCTGTCCCGGCTGCGCACGATGGGGCTGTCCCGCCGGCAGTGGCGAGGCCTGCTGCTGGTGGAACTCGCCCCGCTGGTGGTGGTCTCGGTGCTGACCGGCGCCGTGGTGGGCGCTCTGCTGCCGCTGCTGCTCAACCCGGTGCTGGGGCTGTCCGCGTTCACCGGCGGGGCGCCGGTGACGGTGCGTTTCGAACCCGGCCTGGTGGCCGGGGTGCTCGGGCTGGCCCTGCTGGCGCTGGCCTTCGCCGTCGCGGTCGAGGCCGTGAACAATCGTCGGATGCGCCTCGGCGAGGTGCTCCGGCTCGGAGAGGAGAGCTGAGATGACGGCTACCGCCGAGACGTCCGCCGTACCGGATCTGGCCGCGTTGCAGCGGCGGGCCGCGCAGCGCGCGGCCGAGCGGGCCGGCGGACAGGACCGCCTGCGCGGCCACATCGTCTGCGACGGCCTGGTCCGCATCTTCAAGACCGAGGGTGTGGAGGTGGTCGCCCTGCAGGGGCTCGACCTGGTCATCGACCGGGGTGAGCTGGTGGCGATCGTCGGCGCGTCCGGCTCCGGGAAGTCGACGCTGCTCAACATCCTGTCCGGGCTGGACACGCCGACCGCCGGGATCGCCCGGGTCGCCGACTACGACCTGCTCGCCCTCTCCCACCGGCGGCGGTTGAGCTACCGGCGGGACGTGGTCGGCTTCGTCTGGCAGCAGACCGGCCGGAACCTGCTGCCGTACCTGACCGCGCGGGAGAACGTCGAGCTGCCGATGAAGCTGGCCGGCCGCTCCGGTGGCCGGCGGGCCCGGCGGCGGCGGGCCGAGGAACTGCTCGACCTGGTCGGGGTGGGCTACTGCGCCGACCGGCGTCCGGGCCAGCTCAGCGGCGGTGAACAGCAGCGCTGCGCGGTGGCGGTGGCGGTGGCGAACGACCCGGAGATGCTCTTCGCCGACGAGCCGACCGGTGAGCTGGACGAGGCCACCGGTGCGGAGGTCTTCGCCGCGCTGCGCACCATCAACGCCGAGCTGGGCGTGACCATCGTGGTGGTCACCCACGACCAGGCCGTGGCCACCCAGGTCCGCCGGACCGTCGCGATCCGCGACGGCCGGACCTCCTCTGAGGTACGCCGGACGGCGCGGATCGGCGCCGACGGCAGCACCGAGCTGGTCAGCGAGGAGTACGCCGTGCTCGACCGGACCGGCCGGATGCAGCTGCCGGCGTCCTTCGTCGACGCGCTGGAGCTGCGCGACCGGGTCCGCCTCAACCTCGAACCGGACCACGTCGAGGTCCGCCCCGGCGACCGCACGCCGGAACAGAACGGGAGTGACGCATGAGCGAGCAGGTCTCCGCCGGCCGGGCCGGTGCCGCGGCCGTGGTCGACGAGGTGGTCCGGGTGGAGGGGGTCAGCCGGACCTTCGGCCGGGGTGAGCACGCCGTGCACGCGGTGCGGGACGTCTCCTTCGTGGCCGGCCGCGGTGAGCTGGTGGCCGTCCGGGGCCGCTCGGGTGCCGGCAAGACCACCCTGCTGAACCTGGTCGGCGGGCTGGACCGGCCGGACAGCGGCCGGGTGCACGTGGCCGGGCACGACGTGACCGCCGCCGGTGAGGCCGAGCTGCTGCGGTTGCGCCGGGGCACGGTGGGCTTCGTGTTCCAGACCTTCGGGCTGGTGCCGATCCTCTCCGCCGCGGAGAACGTCGGCGTGCCGCTGCGGCTGGCCCGGGTGCCGGCGGCGGAACGGGAGGAGCGGGTGGCCGTGCTGCTGGAGCTGGTCGGGCTGGGTGGGCACGCCGCGCAGCGGCCGTACGAGCTATCCGGCGGGCAGCAGCAGCGGGTGGCGGTGGCCCGGGCCCTGGCCAACGAGCCGGCCCTGCTGATCGCCGACGAGCCGACCGGCCAGCTCGACTCGGAGACCGGACGCTCCATCATGGACCTGCTGCGCGCGGTGGTGCACGCCCGGGGCATGACGGCCCTGGTCGCCACGCACGACCCGGCCCTCATCGAGCTGGCCGACCGCACCCTCACCCTGCGCGACGGCCACCTGGTAGACGCCTGACTCCCCACCGCGCCTCCGCGCCCACTGCACCTGGGAAGTGGACGACCAGCACCCGGTGGGCGGACGCTATCGACCTGATGACGTAAACGAATCACCCGCCGGCCGGCGCCCCTCGCCAACCCCCACCCGTGCGCCCGCAGGCCCGCACCGGGCCGCACTCACCCCGGTGATCAAGAAGTTTGCGTCGGAATCCGTCCTCACGGCGACGCAAACCTCTTGATCACCGGGGTGGGGGAGCGGTGGGGTGGTCAGAGGGGGAGTTTCATGCCCTCGTGGCTGGCGACGAAGCCCAGGCCGCAGTAGAAGCGGTGGGCGTCGGCGCGGGTCTTGTCGGTGGTGAGCTGGACCAGGGCGCAGCCCCGCTGCCGGGCCTGGTCGACGGCCCACTCCATCATCCGCCGGCCCAGCCCCCGCCCGCGCAGGTCGGAGCGGACCCGTACCGACTCGATCAGGGAGCGCTCGGAGCCGTGCCGGCCCAGCCCCGGGATGTACGTGATCTGCATGCAGCCGACCAGCTCGCCCGCCTCGTCGGCGACGATCAGGTGGTTGCGCGCGTCGGCGGTGATGTCGGCGAAGGCCCGCTCGTACGCCGCGTCGACCTCGGTGAAGTCCCGCGCCTTGCCGAGCACGTCGTCGGCGAGCAGGGCGATGACGGCGGGCAGGTCCGCCCGGACCGCCTCCCGGAAGATCACATCGGTCATGGCCGCAGCCTGCCACAGCGACACTCGACGATGTGCGGGCGTGGCTTGCCTTAAGCGGGCAGCATGGTGCGGCATGGAGCCCCTGCTGCTGCCCTTCCGGTGGATCTACCGGGGACTGGTCTGGTTCGCGAACTCGCCGCGCACGCTGATCATCTCGTACCTGCTCATGATCGTGGTGGCTGGCGTCATCTACGGCCAGGTGGAGAACGCCAGCGCCGCCGACGCGATCTGGTGGGCGGTGGTCACCGCCTCCACCGTCGGGTACGGCGACATCTCGCCGACCACCTGGGCGGGACGCTTCCTCGCCGCCCTGCTCATCTCGACGATGGTGCTGCTGGTCATCCCGCTGATCACCGCGCACTTCGCCAGCCGGCTCATCGTCGACGACGACGCCTTCGAGCACGACGAGCAGGAGGAGCTGAAGCACGACGTCCGCCGGATGCGGGTGCTGTTGGAGGAGCTGGCCACGCGGTACGGCATCGACCTGCCCGAGCCGGAGCGGCGTCAGCCGCTCAACGCGCCGGACAGCGGAGCCCCTCTCTGGGAACGGTCAAGGAGATCAGGTAAGCGTCCACCGCGTTCGTGACGCAGGTCGTCTGCGCGTAGGCGGTGTGCCCCTCACCCTCCCAGGTCAGCACCCGCCCCACGCCGAGCATCGAGGCCAGCCGCGGCGTCTGCTCGTACGGGGTGGCCGGGTCGCCGGTGGTGCCGACCACCAGGATCGGCGGTGCGCCGACGGCCTTGCCGGTCGGGTACGGATCCCGCTGCCCCGGCCACTGGGCGCAGCCCAGCATCCCGACCGCCAGGGCCGGCCCGAACAGCGGGTACTTCTGCCGCCACTGCGACTGCACCTGCCGGATCTGCTCCAGGCTCGGCTTCTCGGTCTCGTCCGCACAGTTGATGGTCAGGTTGGCGTCGAAGAGGTTCGAGTAGCGCCCATCCTCCTCCCGGCCGGCGTACGCGTCGGCGAGCCGGAAGACGTCGGCCGGGTCGCCGCCCTCCAGCTTGTCGATCGCCCGGCCCAGCTCCTCCCAACCCGACTCGGTGTAGAGCGAGGAGATGACCGCGTAGAAGACCCAGCCCGAGGTGGCCTCGCGGCCGCCTGAGCCGCGCACCGGCGAGACCTTCGCCTTGTCGATCGCGGCGGTCACCGCCGCCCGGGCGTCCGGGGCGATCGGGCAGCGGCCGGCGTTGGCCGCGCACCAGCGGGTGAAGTTGCCGAACGCCCGCTCGAACCCCTTGGCCTGGCTCTCCGAGCCGGCCACCAGCTTCTGCTGCGGGTCGACCGCGCCGTCGAGCACCAGCGCGCGCACCCGCTGGGGGTAGAGCTGGGCGTACGTGGCGCCGAGCAGGGTGCCGTAGGAGTAGCCCAGGTAGGTCAGTTTCTCGTCGCCGACCGCCGCGCGTACCGCGTCCATGTCCCGGGCGGCCTGCTCGGTGCCGTAGAGCGGCAACTGGTCGCCGTACTTGTCGCCGCAGCCGGTGCCGATCTTCCGGTTCAGCGCGACGTAGTCGTCGAACAGTTCCTGGCTGGCCGGGTCGGGGTCGAAGCCGAAGCTGGTGTCCAGGTCGGCGTCGGAGATGCACTTGACCGGGCTGGAGCGGGCCACCCCGCGCGGGTCGAAGCCGACGATGTCGAACCGGTCGGTGATCGAGGCGGGCAGCCCGCCGAACGCCTGCCCGAAGGAGAGATAGACGGCGGTGTCCACGCCGGAGCCACCCGGACCGCCCGGGTTGATCACGAGGGAACCGATCCGGTTCCGCTGCTTCGACGAGCGGGCCCGCAGCAGCGAGATCTCGAAGGTCTCCCCGCCGCCCGGGCCGGCGGTCGCGCCGCCGCCGGTGCCCCAGTTGCGCGGTACGGCGATCTTCGCGCACTCGTACCGCATCCCCGGCGCGCCGCGCCCCACCAGGTCCTCCGCGACCTCCGGGCAGTCCCGCCAGGTCGGGGTGCTGCCCGGCGCCGCGGCCCCGCCCTGCGTCTCGGTGCGGGGCGCGAGGGCCGGCAGCGTGCACCCGGCGGCGAGCAGCGCCGCCGCGGCGAGCCCGGCGACGGTGAGCCGGACCCGGCGGACGAGGTGGGCAGTGGGGGTCACCAGCGAGCCTCCATGATCGTGTCGACGGCCAGGCTACGCGGGGCCGGCGGCGGCCGGCTCCACGGTGGCCGTCGGGTCGCCGCGCAGGACCTGGTCCACGTCGAAGCGGACCGGCCGGTCGAGCTGGTCGTAGCGGCAGGACCGGGGGTCGCGGTCGGGTCGCCAGCGGACGAACCGGGCGGTGTGCCGGAACCGATCGCCCTCCATCGCGTCGTAGCCCACCTCGAGGACCAGCTCGGGGCGCAGCGGCTCCCATTCGAGGTTCTTGGTGCCGGTCCAGCGGCTCACCCCGCCCGGGATGCGCTGGCCACGCTCGTGGTCGCCGTGCACCCACGGGTGCTCGTCGCCGATGTCCCGGTAGGGGGCCAGCTCCTCCAGCAGCTCCGCGCGCCGGGCCATGGTGAACGAGGCGCTCACCCCGACATGGTGCAGCACCCCGGCGTCGTCGTAGAGGCCGAGCAGGAGCGAGCCGACCACCGGGCCGGACTTGTGCCAGCGGAAGCCGGCCACCACCACGTCGGCCGTCCGGGCGTGCTTGACCTTGAACATCGACCGCTTGCCCGGCTCGTACGGCAGCTCGGCCGGCTTGACGATCAACCCGTCCAGCCCGGCGCCCTCGAACACGTCGAACCAGCGGCGGGCCGTCTCCGGGTCGGTGGTCACCTGGGTGACGTGCACCGGCGGGCGGACGCCGGCCAGCGCCTGCTCCAGCCGGGCCCGTCGGCGCGGGTACGGCTCGTCGAGCAGCAGCTCGTCGCCGAGGGCGAGCAGGTCGAAGGCGACGAAGTCGGCCGGGGTCGTCTCGGCCAGCAGCTTCACCCGGGAGGCGGCCGGGTGGATGCGCTGGGCGAGCAGCTCGAAGTCGAGCCGGGGCTGGCCGCCCGGGCCGTCCCGGCGGATCACGATCAGCTCACCGTCGACGGCGCACCGCTCGGGCAGCTGCCGGCGGGCCTGCTCGACCACCTCGGGGAAGTATCGCGTCATCAGCTTGCCGCCCCGGCTGGCCAGCTCGACCTCGTCGCCGTCGCGGAACACGATGCACCGGAAGCCGTCCCACTTCGGCTCGTACGTCAGGCCGGGGTCGGTGGGCAGCTTGGCCACGCTCTTGGCCAGCATCGGCTCCACTGGGGGATTGATCGGCAGGTCCACGGCGACCAGTCAATCAGACGGTGCCGACAGTCGTGAGGCAGATCACCGGCGGTGGCGGGGCGGCGTGTCCGGAGTCCGTCCCGTCCGTCCCTCCCGTACGAATCACGTTTGCGCAGCTCAGAGCTACCGTCGCCGGGTGGAGTGGGTGTGCTGCTGCTGCGGGCGGTGGCGGGTCAGCGTGGAGCTGATCCGGGGCCGGCAGCGCTATCGGCTGGTCCGCCGCTACCCGGCCGAGTTCGGCGGCGGCAAGGACGTGCTCGGCGAGGTCGGCACCGTGACCGAGCTGGAGGAGCTGCTGCGCCGGCGTACCCCGCTCGACCTGGCCGACCTCCGCGAAGCCGCCTGACCCCCGCCCCCCTCAGGGCCCGCTGCGAGCGGGGCTGACCAGCGGCTTCTCCAGTACGGCCAGCCGTACCCCGTTCGGGTCCGGCCGGTGCCCGGCGACCCGGTAGCCGTGCCGCGCGTAGAACCGCAGGTTGCCCGCGCTCTCCGCGCCGGTGAAGAGTTCGAGCCGGGCGGCCCGCCCGGCGCACGACGCCTCGACCGCGCCCAGCAGCGCGCCGCCGATGCCACCACTCTGCTGGTCCGGGGCGACCGAGAGCCGTCCGACGTGGGCGGTGTCGCCGGTCACCCGGGCGCGCACCGAGCCGACCAGCCGGTGCCCGGCCCGCGCGGCGAGCACGATCGTCGGCCCGGCCAGCACCGCCCGCACCTCGTCGAGGGTCTCGGTCAGCGGCGGCAGGAGCGGATCGTTGTAGCGCTGGGCCTCGGCGACGTAGGCGGCGCGCTGCACGGTAAGGATCTCCCCGGCGTCCGCGACGCCGGCCCGTCCCACGATCACCTCGCTCACCACCCCACCACCCCACCACACCGCCCCCCAGCCGCGCCGCCGGCCCGCCCGCCGTCCCCACCCCCGCTCGCCCACCTCCCCAACGCGTCGATCATGTTGTTGTTGTCGGCGGCCGCGGCGTGTCGGGAC
>NZ_JAGPYL010000172.1:0-10735 GCF_018070095.1 Micromonospora sp. U56 | reverse complement strand
GGTGGTCACGCTGAGCACCACCACGCCGGCGGCGAAGACCACGTTGCCGACGGCGAACGCCACCGAGGGACGCCTCGGCGGTCAGGCCCGGGTGCCCAACGTCGCGGGCACCTGGAAGGACCTCACCGACAACGTCAACTCGATGGCGAACAACCTCACCGGCCAGGTCCGCAACATCGCCCAGGTCACCACGGCGGTGGCGCAGGGCGACCTGACCAAGAAGATCGACGTCGACGCCCGCGGTGAGATCCTGGAGCTGAAGACCACCATCAACACGATGGTCGACCAGCTCTCCAGCTTCGCCGCCGAGGTCACCCGGGTGGCCCGGGAGGTGGGCAGCGAGGGCCGCCTCGGCGGTCAGGCCGAGGTCGAGGGCGTCTCCGGCACCTGGAAGCGGCTCACCGAGAACGTCAACGAGCTGGCCGGCAACCTGACCCGCCAGGTGCGGGCGATCGCCGAGGTGACCAGCGCCGTCGCCACCGGCGACCTGACCCGGTCCATCACGGTGGACGCCCCGGGCGAGGTCGGCGAGCTGAAGGACAACATCAACTCGATGGTGGAGTCGCTGCGCGAGACCACCCGCACCAACCAGGAACAGGACTGGCTCAAGACCAACCTGGCCCGCATCTCCGGGCTCATGCAGGGTCACCGCGACCTCGAGGTGGTCGCCGGTCTGGTGATGAACGAGCTGGCGCCCCTGGTCTCCGCGCAGCTCGGCACGTTCCTGCTGGTCGACGACCTGTCCGAGGGCAAGGCGCTGCGGGTCGTCGGCGGCTACGGGCACGACGCCACCCGGCGCCGCTACGCCCTCGGCGACTCCCTCGTCGGCCAGGTGGCGGTGAGCAAGCGGGCCATCGTGGTCGACGCGGTGCCGGCCGACTACGTGACCGTCTCGTCCAGCCTGGGTGCCGCCGCCCCGCTGCACCTGGTGGTGCTGCCGGTGCTCTTCGGGGACCAGGTGCTCGGCGTCATCGAGCTGGCCAGCATGAGCCGGTTCACCGACATCCAGCGCGACTTCCTCGACCAGCTCACCGAGACCATCGGGGTGAACGTCAACACCATCGTCGCCAACGCCCGTACCGACATCCTGCTCACCGAGTCCCAGCGCCTCGCGGCCGAGCTGCGGACCCGGTCGGAGGAGCTGCAGGCCCGCTCCGAGGAGCTGCAGCGCTCCAACGCCGAGCTGGAGGACAAGGCGGCGCTGCTGGCCCGGCAGAACCACGACATCGAGACGAAGAACTCCGAGATCGAGCAGGCCCGCCAGGAGCTGGAGGCGCGTGCCCAGCAGCTCGCGCTCGCCTCGAAGTACAAGTCCGAGTTCCTGGCCAACATGAGCCACGAGCTGCGCACCCCGCTGAACTCGCTGCTCATCCTGGCCCAGCTGCTCGCGCAGAACCCGAACCGCAACCTGACCAGCAAGCAGGTCGAGTACGCGACGGTGATCCACTCCGCCGGCACCGACCTGTTGCAGCTGATCAACGACATCCTCGATTTGTCGAAGGTCGAGGCCGGCAAGATGGACATCAACCCGGAGACCTTCGACCTGTCGGTCCTGCGCGACTACGTCGACGCCACCTTCCGCCCGCTGACCACGCCGCGTGGGCTGGAGCTGGACATCGTCACCGGCCCGGACGTGCCCACCACCCTGCACACCGACGAGCAGCGGCTGCGCCAGGTGCTGCGCAACCTGGTCTCCAACGCGGTCAAGTTCACCGAGCAGGGCAGGGTGCAGCTGCGCATCGAGCGGGCCCGGCCGGACGAGCTGCCCGGCGGCGTCGAGCCGGCGGAGACCGTCATCGCGTTCCGCGTGATCGACACCGGCATCGGCATCGCCGAGCAGCACCTGACCGCCATCTTCGACGCGTTCCAGCAGGCCGACGGCACCACCAGCCGCCGGTACGGGGGCACCGGCCTCGGTCTCTCCATCAGCCGCGAGATCGCCCACCTGCTGGGCGGCCGGATCACCGCGCAGAGCGTCCTGGGTCAGGGCAGCACCTTCACCCTCTACCTGCCCGCCACCGTCGTCGGACCGTACGGCGCCGACTCCGCCGGCCCGCTCAACGGTCACCTGGTCGGGGCGGAGCCGGAAACCTACCGGCGTACCGAGCAGCGGCGCCTGCTGGTGCTCGAGGGACACGACAAGGGCCTGCTCACCATGCTGGCCCAGGGCGTCGCGGCGGGGCCGGCGGAGCACGCGGTCGACGTGTCCACGGCGGTGGACACGGCCTCGGCGATCGAGGCGCTCACCGCACACCGGCACCACCTGCTGGTGCTGCACCTCGACATGTCCGTCGAGGGCGGGACGGCCCTGCTCAAGGCGCTCGACGACCACCCGGACCTGCACCGCCTGCCGGTGCTGGCCTACCACGGCAGCCGTTGACCGCCGGCCAGGAGACGCTGCTGCAGGCCATCGCCAAGGACCGGCCGCTGGAGGTGCTGCGCAGCCTGGACGACCTGCGCGAGCGCATCGCCCTGCACCTGTCGGCGGAGAGCCCCGAGCGGGTCGTGCCGCTCACGCCCGCCACCGCCGACGCCGCGCCGGCCGGGGACGCGTTCGCCGCGGCGCTGACCGGGCGCAAGGTCCTGGTCGTCGACGACGACGCCCGCAACGTCTTCGCGCTGACCAACATCCTGGAACTGCACGGCATCGACGTCGTCTACGCCGAGAACGGCCGCACGGGCGTCGAGACGCTGATGCGCCACGACGACATCGACCTGGTGCTGATGGACGTGATGATGCCGGAGATGGACGGGTACGCCGCCACGGCGGCGATCCGGGCCATGCCCCGCTACGCCGAGCTGCCGATCATCGCCGTCACCGCCAAGGCGATGCACGGCGACCGGGAGAAGAGCATCTCCTCGGGCGCCAGCGACTACGTCACCAAGCCGGTCGACGCCGACGACCTGCTGCACTGCATCCACCGCTGGCTCAGCAGCTGACGCCGCCGTCCGCCTCCCGGGACCCGGTGCCCCGGGGGGGCGGACGGGGCGGGTGACTCCGGACCGGCGACCGACTCCCGGGGGCGCCCAAACGACCGTTAAGCTGACGGGGTGGGAACCGCCGAGCTGTATCCGCCCGACCGGCTGGCCGCCGCGCGCCGCGCCACCGCCGCCGCCGGCCTGGACGCGCTGCTGCTCACGCCCGGTTCCGACCTGCGCTACCTGACCGGCTACGACGCGCACGCGGGGGAGCGGCTGACCTGCCTGCTGCTGCCGGCCGAGGGCGAGCCGACCCTGATCGTCCCCGCCCTGGAACGTCCGGCCGCCGAGGCGTCCCCGGCACCGGCCACCGGCGTGCGCATCGTCGACCACGCCGACGGCACCGACCCGTACCCGCTGGTCACCGCCGCCCTCGGCGGACCGGTCGCGGCGGTCGGGTTGGCCGACCGGATGTGGGCCGAGCAGGTCCTCGCGCTGCGCGCCGCGCTGCCCGGGGCGACCCAGCGGCTGGCCGGCGAGGTCCTGCGCGAGTTGCGGGTGCGCAAGTCGCCCGCCGAGGTCGCCGCCCTGGCGGAGGCGGGCGCCGCGATCGACGCGGTGCACGCCCGGATGGGTGAGTGGCTGCGGCCGGGGCGGACCGAGGCCGAGGTGGCCAGCGACATCGACGCGGCGATCCGCGCCGCCGGCCACGCGACCGTGGACTTCGTCATCGTCGCCGCCGGCCCGAACGGCGCCAGCCCGCACCACGGCACCTCGGACCGCCCGATCCAGGCCGGCGAACCGGTCGTCGTCGACATCGGCGGGACCATGCCCTCGGGCTACTGCTCCGACTCCACCCGCACCTATCTCGCCGGCGGGCGCGCCCCGGCCGAGTTCACCGACTACTACCAGGTGCTGCACGCGGCGCAGCGCGCCGCCGTGGCCGCGGTCCGGCCCGGGGTGACCGCCGAGGCGGTCGACGCGGCCGCCCGCGAGCCGATCACCGCCGCCGGGTACGGCGACGCCTTCCTGCACCGCACCGGCCACGGCATCGGCCTGGACGGGCACGAGGAGCCGTACGTCGTCGCCGGCAACTCCCGGCCGTTGGAGCCCGGCATGGCGTTCTCCATCGAACCCGGCATCTACCTCGCGGGCCGACACGGCGCCCGCATCGAGGACATCGTCGTCTGCACGACGGACGGCGTACACCGGCTCAACACCACCCCCACGGAGCTCATCGCGCTATGACTGTCGACCGGATCCTCCCCACCGACGAGGCCCACGACCTGCTTGAACTCGCCATCGAACTCGCCGACCGCGAGCTGGCCCCCCGGGCCGCCGGGTTCGAGGAGCGCGCCGAGTTCCCCCGGGAGGTGCTGCGCACCCTGGGCCGGGCCGGCCTGCTCGGCCTGCCCTACGCCGAGGAGCACGGCGGCGCCGCCCAGCCGTACGAGGTCTATCTCCAGGTGCTGGAGATCCTCGCCAGCCGCTGGCTCGCCGTGGCCGAGGCGGTCAGCGTGCACACCCTGTCCTGCTACCCGGTGGCCCAGTTCGGCAACGACGCCCAGCGCAAGCTGCTGCCCGACATGATCGGCGGGGAGCTGCTCGGGGCGTACTGCCTCTCCGAGCCGCAGGGTGGCTCGGACGCGGCGGCGATGACCACGAAGGCCGTCCGCGACGGTGACTCGTACGTCGTCTCCGGCACCAAGGCGTGGATCACGCACGCCCGGGTCGCGGACTTCTACAACATCTTCTGCCGCACCGGTGGCCCCGGCCCGAAGGGCATCTCCTGCCTGCTGGCCGACCGGAACACCGCGGGCCTGCACCCGCAGGCCGCCGAACGCACCATGGGCCTGCACGCCTCCCCGGTCGCGCAGATCGCCTTCGACGACGCCCGGGTGCCCGCCGACCGGCTGATCGGCGGCGAGGGCATGGGCTTCACCATCGCCATGTCGGCCCTGGACTCCGGCCGGCTCGGCATCGCCGCCTGCGCGGTCGGGCTGGCCCAGGCCGCCCTCGACTACGCGGTCGGGTACGCGAAGGAACGGCGCCAGTTCGGCCAGGCGATCATCGACTTCCAGGGGCTCGGCTTCAACCTCGCCGACCTGGCCACGCAGATCTCCGCCGCCCGGGCGCTGACGCTCTCCGCCGCCCGGCTGCGCGACGCCGGCCGGCCGTACTCGATCGAGGCGGCGAAGGCGAAGCTCTTCGCCACCGACGTGGCGATGCGGGTGACCACCGACGCGGTGCAGGTGCTCGGCGGCGCCGGATACGTCGTCGACCACCCGGTGGAGCGGTACATGCGGGAGGCGAAGGTGCTCCAGATCGTCGAGGGCACCAACCAGATCCAGCGGCTGGTGATCTCCCGGGCGCTGGCCAGGGGCTAGCCTGTCCCGGTGCCCTTCCCCCGGATCACCGTCGACCCCGAGGTGATGGGCGGCGCGCCCTGCGTGCGGCAGTCCCGGATCCCGGTGGCCACCCTGCTGGCGATGATGGCGGGGGGGATGTCCGTCACCGACATCCTCACCGACCTGCCCTTCCTCGACGAGGGGGACATGGCCGAGGTGCTGAACTACGCGGCCGATGCGGTGCGCGACCGGACGGCCCGCCCAGCGTGACCGCGGCCGGCCGGTCGTCGCACCCCGGGCTCGGACCCGGTAGGTTGCACGCCGTGGAGGAGATCGACCGCGCCATCGTCGCCGCACTGACCGTTGACGGTCGGCTGTCGTACACGGATCTGGCGGAGAAGGTGGGGCTGTCGGTCTCCGCGGTGCACCAGCGGGTCCGCCGGCTGGAGCAGCGCGGGGTGATCAACGGCTACGCCGCCCGGGTCTCCTTCGAGGCGCTGGACCTGCCGCTGACCGCGTTCGTGGCGATCCGCCCGTTCGACCCGTCGCAGCCGGACGACGCGCCGGAGCGGTTGGCCCACCTGCCCGAGATCGACTCCTGCTACTCGGTGGCGGGGGAGGACTTCTACCTGCTGCTGGTGCGGGTGGCCGGCCCGGCCGACCTGGAGCGGGTGCTCCAGGAGATCCGCACCGCGGCCAACGTCACCACCCGCACCACGGTGGTGCTCTCCACCCCGTACGAGGGGCGGCCGCCGAAGATCGACCTCGATCCGCGGACCCGGGTGCGGCCGCGCGCCAACGGTGAGGCCTAGCGGGCCGGTCAGCTCCCGTTCCCTCAGCTCCCGTTCCAGCGGAGGATGACGGGGCGCCCGTGCTCGTGCCCGAGCACACTGACCGTGGCGGTGTCCAGCCGGAGCTTGCCGCCGCCGGACGGCGGCAGCCCGATCCAGCGCGCGCCGACGACGCGCAGGTTGTGCGCGTGTCCGACCAGGGCGACGCTGCCGTGGTCGAGCAGGGGAGTGACCCGGGCGAGCAACCGGTCGACCCGCTCGCCGACCTGCTCCGGTGTCTCCCCTCCCGGACAGCCGTCGGTCCAGATGTTCCAGCGCGAATCGTCCTTCTGGATGTCCACGGTGGTCCGGCCCTCGTATTCGCCGTAGTTCCACTCGGCCAGGTCGTCGTCCACCTCGTCCACCGTGAGGCCGGCGAGCTGCGCGGTGGCCCGGGCGCGCTGGCGGGGACTGGACAGCACCCGGGCGAACCGTCGGCCGACCAGCACCGCGCCGAGGGCGCGGGCCTGCCGCTCGCCGTCGGGCGTCAGGGCCAGGTCGGTGTACGAGGTGTGTTGGCGGCTGGCGCTCCAGGTGGTCTCGCCGTGCCGGACCAGGAGGATCTCGCTCATGCCCCCAGTCAACCAGGACCGGCCCGGGTCGGCGGTGGCTGCCCGCGATAGTCGCGGAAGTCCGCGCTGGTTGGCGGAAGCGGCGCCGGCGCCACCACGCGGCGCCGGACCTGCTGGATGGCGCTGCGACGTGCCAGGCGGCTGGCGCGAGCCATGCCCCGTCAGCCGCCTGGTTGCTGACGTGCCGAGGGGTCAGCGGCGGCGCAGCGCCGGGTCGAGCAGGGCGGGCGGGGTGTCGTGCTTCTCGTGGGCGGCGAGGTCGACGCCGGGAGCCACGATCGCGTCGATCGCGTCCAGCACGTCGGTGGAGAGCACGGTGTCCGCGGCGGCGAGCTGCGAGCGGAGGTGGTCCATCGTGCGGGGGCCGATGATCGCGCTGGTCACGCCCGGGTGCGCGGTGACGAAGCCGAGCGCGAGCTGGATCATGCTGAGGCCGGCGTCGTCGGCGACCGTGGCGAGCTGCTCGACGGCGTCGAGTTTGGCGCGGTTGGCGGGGATGCTGGTGTCGTAGCGCTGCTGCATGAAGCCCGAGCGGTTCGTGCGGATCTCCTGCCCGGCACGGATCGCGCCGGACAGCCAGCCCGATGCCAGCGGGCTCCAGGCGAGCACGCCCATGCCGTACTCCTGCGTCACGGGCAGCACGTGGGTCTCGATGCCACGCTGCAGGATCGAGTAGCCCGGCTGCTCGGTCACGTAGCGGCTCAGGTGCCCCTCCCGGGCGGCCCACTGCGCCTGCACGATGCGGTAGGCCGGGAAGGTCGAGGAGCCGAAGTAGCGGAGCTTTCCCGCGCGCTGCAGGTCGGTCAGCGCCGACAGCGTCTCCTCGTCGCTGGTCGCGGGGTCCCACCGGTGCATCTGGTAGAGGTCGACGTGGTCGACGCCGAGGCGGCGCAGGCTGTCGTCCAGCGCGGTGACCAGCCAGCGGCGTGAACCGCCCCGACGGTTGCGCTCGTCGCTCATCGGCAGGGTCGCCTTGGTGGCCAGCACGATGTCGTCGCGGCGGCCGGCGATGGCCTTGCCGACCATCTCCTCGGACTGGCCGCCGCTGTAGGCGTCGGCGGTGTCGATGAGGTTGATCCCCGCCTCGAGCGCCGCGTCGACGATGGCGGTGGCTTCCTCCTGGGTGGTGTTGCCGATCCTGCCGAAGTTCATGGCGCCGAGCACGAGGGTGCTGACCTGCACGCCCGTGCGACCCAAGGTGCGGTACTGCATGACTGTTCCTCCTGGTGACGTGCAGCGATGCAACGTTTGGTGGGTCGCTCGCCCCATCGCTATGCTGAACAAGCGGAGCGGTGTTCCGGTAACCAACATACGGAACAGTGTTCCGGATGCCAAGTGGAGTGGTGGAGGTAACCGACGGTGGCCGACATCGACAGCGGCGCGGAGCGACCGGTGCCGCGCAAGCGGGCCGACGCCCGACGCAACGAGAAGACCCTGCTGGACGCTGCCGCCGCGGCGTTCGTCACCTCCGGCGTCGACGTGCCCGTGCGCGACATCGCCGCCAGGGCGGGCGTCGGCGTGGGCACGATCTACCGCCACTTCCCGACGCGAGCCGACCTCATCGTCGCCGTCTACCGGCACCAGATCGAGGCCTGTGCGGAGGCGGGCCCGGCCCTGCTGGCCGGCAGCAGCACACCGCACGCCGGCCTGGTGCAGTGGATCAACCTGTTCGTCGACTTCCTGGTCACCAAGCACGGCCTCGCCGCGGCGCTGCAGTCCGACGACGCCGCCTTCCAGACCCTGCACGCCTACTTCCTCGACCGTCTCGTCCCGGTGTGTGACCAGCTGCTCGACGCCGCCGTCGCCGCGGGGGAGATCCGCCCGGACATCGACGCCTACGGGCTGCTGCGCGGCGTCGGCAACCTCTGCATCGGTGCGGGCAGCGACCCCCGGTACGACGCGCGCCGCCTGGTCGAGCTCCTCATCGCTGGACTGCGCCTGCATTGAGGGGGTCGGCAACGAGCTCACTCGCCACCGGCGGACAGCCCGCTCCGCCAACCAGCGCGGCGGCTCCAATCGGCCGGGCGGAGGCGGACCCGCCTATTGTCCTAGGACGGGCTAGAGGTTGTGTCCCCGCCGTCGCCGCAGCCAGCGCCATCCTGCCTGCATCCTAGGATGTCTTACGCGGTGTGCGGCAGCGCACGGACAAGCCAGGCAGTCACCGGGACAGGCAGCGGTTTCGGGGTCCGACACCCGGGGACGCACCGGGGAGCGGGGCGCTCCGTCCCGCGCACCGCCGGAGCAGCAGGAGGCGAGATGAGCTTCACGGAGAAGGCGAAGAACAAGGCCCAGCAGCTCACCGGCGTCGCAAAGGAGCGGATCGGCGACGTCACCGACAACGAGCGGATGCGGGGCGAGGGCGCCGCCGACCAGAGCACCGCCCGGGCCCGGCAGACGGGCGGGGACCCCAGGAACGCCGGTCGCCGGGCGCGCGACACGTTCCGCTGACCAGGAACCTGACGAGCGGTCCCCGGGACACCGCCGGGGACCGCTCGATTAGCGTTGCGGGCGTGACGGTCGCCCGGTCCCTGCTGCTGTTCGCCCTGGCGGCGCTCGCCGAGATCGGCGGAGCCTGGCTGGTCTGGCAGGGCTGGCGGGAGCATCGGGGCCTGTGGTGGATAGGGGCCGGGGTGATCGCGTTGGGCTGCTACGGCTTCGTGGCCACCTTCCAGCCGGATCCGCACTTCGGCCGGATCCTGGCGGCGTACGGCGGCGTGTTCGTGGCCGGGTCGCTGGCGTGGGGGATGGTGGTGGACGGCTTCCGGCCGGACCGCTGGGACCTGGCCGGCGCGGCGATCTGCCTGGTCGGCGTCGCGGTCATCATGTACGCGCCGCGCGGCTGACCGGTCGCGTCGGGCCCCCGGCCCGGTGGCCGTCGACGACCAGCATCGCGGTCACCGCGGCGATCACGACGACCAGGTGCACGAAGGTGTTGACGTAGGCGCCGATCGGGACGGTGGCCAGGACCAGGGCCGCCGTGACCAGGCGGCTGGCCGGGCGGCCGTGGCGCACGACGCGGCGGATGTCGGCGATGCCGACCAGGAAGAGGGCGACTCCGCCGGAGAGGGCGAGCGCGGCCGGCCAACCGGTGGGGGAGTCGGGATGGGCGACGGTGGCGTGCAGGCCGGTGGCGGTGGCGATGATGCCGAGCAGCAGGGCGAAGTGGGCGAGGCTGTAGACGTGGGCGGACATCCGGCTGCGCGCGCCGCGATCGGCGCGGTCGAGCGCGGCTTCGATGGCCCCGGTCTCGGCGAAGTAGGTCCACCAGAGCGCGGCGGGGAGGGCGAGGGCCAGCACGATGGCGCCCACCGTCGTGGGGGTGAGGTGGTTCAGGGGCGCGCCCATGCCGATGGTGACCACGGTCTCGCCGAGGGCGACGATGACGAGCAGACCGTGCCGTTCGACCAGGTGGGCCGGGACGACGCGGAAGCTGGCGGCGACGCGGAGCCAGGAGTGGCTGGGCAGTAGGTAGGGCAGCAGGCTCTGGACGAAGATGGCGGCCGCCCAGAGGGCGTACACGGCGGGTCCGGAGAGCACGCCGGCGGCGAGGACGAGCAGGGCGGCGGCGAGGTTGTAGGGGGCGAAGCCACGAACGGTGGCGCGGGCGGTGCTCCGGGTGAACAGGGTCGTGTGGACGGTGACCACGACGAGGTAGCCGATGGCGAAGAGCAGGCCGCTGCCGGTGAAGGCGTCGGGGAGGGCGACGGCGGTGAGCAGGAAGCCGGCCATCCCGGCGAAGAGGAGGAGTTTGCCGGCGGGCCGACGCGGTGGCATGTGGTTGCTGAGCCAGGCGTAGCCGCTGTAGAGGTAACCAGAGCAGGCCGAGGATCAGGATGGTGCTGCCGACGCCGGTCCAGTCGAGGTGGTCCTCGAGCAGGTCGGCGAGTTGGGTGATGGTGAGGACGAAGACGACGTCGAAGAAGATCTCGACGGGGGTGACCCGCTCGGCGGTGTCGGCGTCGCGCCGCGCGGATCCCATGTGTGTGCAGGGTAGTCAGCTGGTGGGGGCGGTGTCGGGGTTCTCCGGGGGCGGAGACGGCGGCCCCCCCGGGGGCGGCGGGGCGCC
>NZ_JAGPYL010000171.1:0-10757 GCF_018070095.1 Micromonospora sp. U56 | reverse complement strand
AGATCGTCCGACCCGAAGCCCACAAATGCTCCAACACCTGCCGATGCCCGAACGTCAACACACCCGGCCTCGCCACCAGCACCCCCAGCCCAACCAAGATCAGTTGCACTGAAGCCTAGAAACCACCGCCGGATCCTGACGCAAACCTCTTGATCAACGAGGCCGAAGCGGGCCCGGGCGCGGCCGAGGCCCGGGCCGGGTGGGGGCGGGGCTCGGGCCGGGTGGGGGCGGGGCTCGGGGGCGCCAGGCGGGTCAGACGCGCAGCAGGCGGGTGAGGATCTCCACCGCGCGGTCGATCCCGGCGTCGTCGACGTCCATGTGGGTGACCAGGCGGGCGGTGCGCGGGCCGAGCACCGAGACCAGCAGGCCCTCGGCACGGGCGGCGGCGGCCAGGGCCTTCGCGTCCAGCGGGTGCTTGGTCAGGTCCAGCGGGACCAGGTTGGTCCGGACCGGCGCGGCGAGAACCCCGAACGGGGCGACCGCCTCGGCCAGCCGGGCGGCCTTGGCGTGGTCCTCGGCGAGCCGGGTGACGTGGTGGGCCAGCGCGTACCGGCCGGCGGCGGCGAGGACGCCGACCTGCCGCATGCCGCCGCCCATCCGCTTGCGGATGAACCGGGCCCGGTCGATCTTCTCGGCGCTGCCGAGCACCAGCGAGCCGATCGGGGCGCCGAGGCCCTTGGACAGGCAGACCGACAGCGTGTCGAAGAGCCTGCCGTACTCGGCCAGCGGCACCCCGTCGGCGACGTGCGCGTGCCAGATCCGGGCCCCGTCGCAGTGCAGCGCCAGCCCGTGGTCGTCGGCGACCCGGCGCAGCTCGCGCAGCGTGGTCAGCGGGATCACCCCGCCGCCGCCCCGGTTGTGGGTCTGCTCGACGGCGATCGCCCGGGTGGGCACCGCGAAGTAGCCGTCGGGCCGGACCATGCCGGCGACCATGTCCGGGTCGATGTCCGCGCCGACCGCCGGCCAGGTCCGTGAGGAGATCCCGCCGTACGCGGCGGCGGCGCCGATCTCGTACGTGACGACGTGTGCGTCGGCGTCGCAGAGCAGCTCGTCACCGGGGGGTACGACGAGCTGGAGGGCGATCTGGTTGGCCATCGAGCCGGTCGGGGCGAACAGCGCCGCCTCGTGCCCGAAGAGCGCGGCGACCTCGGCCTCCAGCGCGGCGACCGTCGGGTCCTCGCCGTAGACGTCGTCGCCGACCTCGGCGGTGGCCATCGCCTCCCGCATCCCGGCGGTGGGCCGGGTCACCGTGTCGGACCGCAGATCGATGAACTCAGCCACGCAGCATCTCCGCCACCAGGAAGGCCAGCTCCAGCGACTGCTGGGTGTTCAGTCGCGGGTCGCAGGCGGTCTCGTACCGATCGGGCAGGTCGAGGTCCTCGATGCCCTGGGCGCCGCCGAGGCACTCGGTGACGTCCTCGCCGGTCAGCTCCACGTGCAGGCCGCCCGGGTGGGTCTCCAGGCCGCGGTGCACCTCGAAGTAGCCGAGCACCTCGTCGACGATCCGGTCGAAGTGTCGGGTCTTGTAGCCGTTGGACGACTCGTGGGTGTTGCCGTGCATCGGGTCGCACTGCCAGACGACCTTGGCGCCGGCGGCGGTCACCTTGGCCACGATCGGCGGCAGCGCGTCGCGGACCTTGTGGTTGCCCATCCGGCTGATCAGGGTGAGCCGGCCGGGGACGTTGTCCGGGTTGAGCTTCTCGCAGAGCTCGATGGCCTCGTCCGGCGTGGTGGTCGGGCCGAGCTTGACGCCGATCGGGTTGGCGATCCGGGAGATGAAGTCGATGTGCGCCCCGTCGAGCTGCCGGGTCCGCTCGCCGATCCAGAGGAAGTGCCCGGACAGCCCGTACGCCCGGCGGTCGGAGACCCGGGTGAGCGCCCGGTCGTACTCCAGGGCCAGGGCCTCGTGGGAGCAGTAGAGGGTGACGGTACGCAGCGCCTCGTCCTCGGTCATCCCGCAGGCGCGGATGAAGGCCAGCGCCCGGTCGATCTCCCGGGCGATCGCCTCGTAGCGCTCGCCGGCCGGCGAGTTCTTGACGAAGCCCTTGTTCCAGTCGTGCACGGCGTGCAGGTCGGCCAGCCCGCCGGCCAGGTACGCGCGGAGCATGTTCATCGCGGCGGCCGAGTTCGCGTACGCCCGGATCATGCGCTGCGGGTCGGCGATCCGCGCCTCGGGCGTGGCCTCCAGCGCGTTGATCATGTCGCCGCGGTACGCGGGCAACCCACGGGCGTCGGTCGGCAGGGACCGGGGCTTGGTGTACTGGCCGGCGACCCGGGCGACCTTGACCACCGGCAGCGAGGCGCCGTAGGTCAGCACGATCGCCATCTGGAGCAGGGTGCGGGCGTTGGCCAGCAGGTGGCTCTCGGTGTTGTCGGCGAAGGTCTCGGCGCAGTCGCCGCCCTGGAGGAGGAACGCCTTGCCCTCGCAGACCAGCGCGAGGCGCTGCCGGAGCTGGTCGACCTCGTAGGGCGCGACCACCGACGGTACGACGTCGAGCACCTTGCAGACCTCGGCCACCTGCGCCGGGTCGGGCCAGGGCGGGGTCTGTGCCCGGGGCAGGTCCCGCCAGCGGTCCAGGCCGAGGGCCGCGTCCTCGGCGGAGTCGACGGTGGGTCGGCTGGTCTGCAGCCCGGGGCTGCTCACGGCGGGGTAGCTCAGCTGATGCCACTCATGGCGCATGAGGGAAAGCGTACGGCGACGGTCGGGGTGACCGGCCGTCGAGGGGGACGGTTCCGGCAGATGGGAGGGTCAGGGGTTGACCGACGGCTCCGGGGTGTGCCCGCCGGGCGCCTCGCCGGAGATGCACCAGTCCGCGCCACTGCGGGTGACCGTGAACAGCAGCGACCGGGGCGCGTCCCGGGCGCCGACCGAAACGGTCACCGAGGCGCTGACCTCCTGCCCGCGCGGGCCGGAGCGCACGTCGGTGATGGCCGCCTTGGGCACCTCGAAATGGTCGGCGAAGTCCCCGTTCGGGCCGGTGGCCGCCGCGTCGAAGGCCTGCTGCATCGGCGCGCAGAGCTGGCTGCGGCCGGCCGCGACGTCCTTGGCGGCCATCGCGTCGAGGTAGGCCTGCACCCGCTCGCGGGACTTGGTGGCCGCCTCCTCGGCGGGGGCGCGCCCGATCGCGGGGCCGTCGCCCGCGTCGTCGTCACCGCCGATCCCGCAGCCGAGCAGGGACAGCGGCAGCAGTGCCAGCGCGGCGACGCCGGCGGCGCGGTGCCTCGGGCGCATGGGTCCTCCCCTCGCGTGCGGACATCGAGAGATGCCGAGCGGCGAGTCTGTCACATCGACCGACCTGCATGGCACGCCGTCATGGCCCCGCCGCTCTCCAGCCGACACCCGCACGACCGATAAGGGGTGACGGATACCCGACGGCGGGCCCCGATCACCGGCCGGGTCGGCGGCGGCACGGCCGGCCGCCGGTGCGCCGGGAGTTGCGGCTGGGGCCGGAGCGCCTGCCGGGGCACCGTCGCCGCGCGCACCCGACGGAGGCTGGCTAGTCTGCGGTGGTCGACGCGCCCGGGCGCGTCGCCGTAGCAGGAGGTGACCGCCCATCCTTTCCGTGGCGTCGGTCGACACCGGGTGGCTGCCACCGGCCGAGCGGTTCGACTTCTGGCAGGACCTGGTCGCCCGGGAGTCGGCGCCGGCCCGGATCAGCAGTGACCACGCCGCCGACTTCACCGCCTCCGCGCGGGTGGTCGACCTGGGCGTGGTCCGGCTCGGGGTGTGGCGGTACCCGTCGCTGGAGCTGCACCGGACGCGCCAGATGATCCGCAGCACGGATCCGGAGCTGTACCAGCTCGCCCTGCCGCTCTCCGGGCACGGCGCGGTGTCGCAGCAGCGGCGGCAGGCGCCGCTCGCCCCGTCCGGCTTCAATCTCGTCGACACCGTCCGCCCGCACGGGTCGTCGCACCGGGCCGACGGGACGGCGGCCGGCCCGGTGCGTACGCTGACCGCGCTGTTGCCCCACGCGGCGCTGCCGCTCCCGGCGCACCGGATCGAGGAGCTGCTCGCCGCCGAGCTGCCCGCCGGCAGCGGGATGGGACTGCTGCTGGCCCGCTTTTTGCGCCAGGTCGCCGACCACCCCGAGCAGTACGCGCCGACCGACGCCGCCCACCTCGACCAGGTCGCCCTGGCGCTGATCGCCGGCACCCTGGCCGGCCGGCTCGACGACGAACTCGCCCTGCCGCTGGACGTCCGGGTCACCGGGCTGCGTACCCGGATCGAGGCGTTCGTGCAGCGGCACCTGGCCGACCCGGAGCTGACCCCGGCCGCGGTGGCCGCGGCGCACCACCTGTCGCTGCGGTCGCTGCACCGGCTCTTCGAGGGCACCGGCACCACGGTGGCCGGCCTGATCCGCGCCCGCCGTCTGGAGCGCTGCCGGCGCGACCTGGCCGATCCCCGGCTGGGCGGCCTGGCCGTGCACGAGGTGGCCGTGCGCTGCGGGTTCCGCGACCGGGCCCACTTCAGCCGGGCGTTCCGCGCCCGGTACGGCATGTCGCCGCGCGAGCACCGGGAGCGGGCCGCCCGACGGTGAGCGCACGCGGGCGGGGAGGGACCGTGGGTGTCCCTCCCCGCCGTGTGGGTGGTGCGTCGGCGCTCGGCTCAGCCGAGACCGCCCTTGATGGCGCCGATCAGCTCGCCGTTGCCGGTGTCACCGGAGAGCTCCCAGAAGAAGGCGCCACCGAGGCCCTGGTTCTTGGCGTAGGTCATCTTGCCGCCGATGGTGGACGGGGTGTCGTAGCTCCACCAGTTGCTGCCGCACTTGGCGTACGCCGTGCCGGCGATGGTGCTGGTGGCCGGGCAGGTGTTCTTGAGGACCTTGTAGTCATCGATGCCCTGCTCGTAGGTGCCCGGGGCGGGGCCGGTGGCGGTGCCGCCCGGGGCGGTCTGGGTGACCCCGGTCCAGCCCCGGCCGTAGAAGCCGATGCCGAGCAGCAGCTTGCTGGCCGGGATGCCCTTGGCCTTGAGCTTCTGGATCGCGGCGTCGGAGTTGAAGCCCTGCTGCGGGATGCCGGTGTACGAGGTGAGCGGCGAGTGCGGGGCGGTGGGGCCCTGCGGGTTGAAGGCGCCGAAGTAGTCGTACGTCATCGGCATGATCCAGTTCAGCGACGACGCCGCGCCGGCGTAGTCGGTGGCGTCGATCTTGCCGCCGGTGCTGCCGTCGGCGGTGATGGCGGCGGTGACCAGCGCGCTGGAGCCGAACTTCGACCGCAGGGCGCCGACCACGTTCTTGAAGGCGTTCGGTCCGCTGCTGTCGCACTGCAGGCCGCAGGCGTTGGGGTACTCCCAGTCGACGTCGATGCCGTCGAAGACGTCGGCCCAGCGCGGGTCCTCGACCAGGTTGTAGCAGCTGTCGGCGAAGCCGGCGGGGTTCTGCGCGGCCTGGGTGAAGCCACCCGACCAGGTCCACCCGCCGAAGGACCAGATCACCTTCAGGTGCGGGTACATCTTCTTGAGCTTGCGCAGCTGGTTGAAGCTGCCGCGCAGCGGCTGGTCCCAGGTGTCCGCGACACCGTCCACACTGTCGGCTGCGGTGTACGCCTTGTCGTAGTCGGCGTAGCTGTCACCGATGGTGCAGCGCCCGCCGGTGGTGTTGCCGAAGGCGTACAGGATGTGGGTCAGCTTGGCCGCGGACCCGCTGGTGTGAATGTTCTTGACGTGGTAGTTGCGGCCGTAGACCCCCCACTCGGCGAAGTAGCCGACGACCTTCTTGCCCCCGCTTGGCGGGGGCGTGGTCGGCGACACCGTCGGCGAGGCGGTGGGCGACGCGGTGGGCGACGCGGTCGGCGAGACCGTCGGCGAGGCGGTCGGCGAGGTGGTCGGGGTGCCGCCGCCGCACGGCGCCCCGTTGACGGTGCAGTTCAGCGGCGCCTTGTACGACCCGGTGCCGTTGTAGCCCCAGCTGAAGCTGGCGCCGGGGGCGAGCGGGCCGGCCCAGCTCTTCTTGACCGCGACGTAGTGGTTGCCGCTGCTGGTGACGTCGGCGTCCCAGAAGCTGCTGATGGTGGTGCCCGACGGCAGGTCGAACTCGATGCGCCAGGTGTCGACGCTGGCGCTGGAGCCGTTGGCGACGGTCACCCGGCCCTCGTGGCCGGTCCCCCAGTCCTGCGCCTTGGCGAATGTCGCGGTCACGCTCCCGGCGCCGAACGCCGAGGTCACCGGCACCGCGGCGACGGTCAGCGCGACCACGGCGCCGGCCCAGAGGGCGCGGCGGAGCGATCTGTTCATGTGGCACCTCCTCCAACAGTTAGGAAACTTTCCAGAAGATGGGGAGACGCTACTCACGCCGTCATCACTTCGTCAAGATGTGCATTTATCGATTTCCCCGTGGATTGCCGCGGCGCGTCAGCCGGGACGCGTAGCCTCACGACATGACCGTCTTCGACATCGAGATCGACGCCCTGGCCGGCGGCCCGGCCGACCTGGCCGCGTACCGGGGCCGGGCGCTGCTGGTGGTGAACGTGGCCTCCCGCTGCGGCCTCACCCCGCAGTACGCCGGCCTTCAGGAGCTCTACACCACCTACGCCGACCGGGGCCTGGTGGTGCTCGGGGTGCCGTGCAACCAGTTCGCCGGGCAGGAGCCGGGCACGGCCGACGAGATCGACGACTTCTGCCAGGTCAACTACGGGGTCACCTTCCCGCTGACCGAGAAGGCCGACGTCAACGGCCCGGCGCGGCACCCGCTCTACGCGGAACTGGTCGGCACCCCCGACGCCGAGGGGCACACCGGGGACGTGCGGTGGAACTTCGAGAAGTTCCTCGTCGCGCCGGACGGCACGGTCGCGGCCCGGTTCGCCCCGACCGTCACCCCGGACTCCGCCGAGCTGCGCGCCGGCATCGAGAAGGTCCTGCCGGCCTGAGCCGCCGCCCGGTCGCCCGGTCGCCCGGCCGGCGCGGGCCGGGGCGCGGCGTCGTCCATACCGGACGCGGCCGCGACCGCGCCGCCCACTGGCCGGTGGGCGGCGCGGCGCGGCCGGGGGCGGCGGTGGCGGGTCAGCCGGCCGCCGAGCGGAACACCGGGTAGTAGCCACCGGACTGGCCGGCCGCCGTCGGGTGGTACGAGATGCCGATGTTGGCGTAGTTCAACGCGTGCAGCCACTTCTCCCCGTAGCTGCACAGCTGGTGCCCGACGAAGATCGACCGGACGTCGGCGAAGGTGAAGCCGGCGGCGGCCGCGGCGCTGCGGGTGATGTCGTCGACCAGGTTGATGCCTTCGTTGATCTTCGCGCGGGAGGTGGCGCTGAGCCCGACGCAGAACGTGCCGAGCTGGTAGAAGACCGGGTAGCCGACGACCACCACCCGGGCGGACGGGGCCCGGCTCTTGATGCCGTTGTAGACGCCTGCCAGCAGCCCGGCCAGCTGCGCGCGGGCCTTGTCCTCAGCGGCCTGCACCGCCGCCACGCACTGCGTCTCGCCGTAGAGCACGCAGGTGGTCATGATGCTGGAGAAGCCGACGTCGTTGCCGCCGACCGTGATGCTGACCAGCGTGGTGCTCGCCGAGAGCGCGGCGAGCTGGGTGTTGGTCACGCTGGTGGTGGTTGCCCCGGAGCAGGCCACCGAGCGGTACGAGGCGGGCCTGATGTTGGTGTTGTACAGCGCCGGGTACGCGCTGGTGCTGCGCTGACAGGAACCGCTCTCGGCGGTGTAGTTCCCGGCGCCGACGCCGGAGGCGTACGAGTCGCCGAGGGCGACGTACTGGTCGCTGGGGGATGCCTGGGCGGGCACCGCGATGCCGAGCGTGACGCCGAGGGACGCGGCGAGGCTCAGGGCGAGGGTCACGAAACGGGATCTCCGCACGTCGCACTCCTGGGGGTGGGAAGTGGTGGTGTGAGATAGATATCAATTGATCGGTGCGGGTCGGAAGATCACCGATTGCGCGGCAGGTGAAGATAGATCCTTAGCGATACAAACCATTGCCAGTGATGCGATCGATGATGAAGGATTCCTCCACGGGACGATCCGTGCGCGCCGGCCGAATAACCAAGCACGGCGGTAGGGAATGCCGACGTCCACACCGGAGTTGGCAACGGACATGACAACTGTGGGACTGATCGGCAGCGGCAACATCGGTGGCACCGTGGCCCGGCTGGCGGTGGCCGCCGGTCACGACGTGGTGCTCAGCAACTCGCGCGGACCGGAGACGCTGAAGGACCTGGTGGCGGAGCTGGGCCCGCGGGCCCGGGCGGGCACGCCGGCCGAGGCCGCCGCGGCGGGGGACCTGGTCGTGGTCACCATTCCGCTGCGGGCCTACCGCGAGGTGCCCGCCGCGCCGCTGGCCGGCAGAACGGTCATCGACACCAACAACTACTACCCGGAGCGGGACGGGCACTTCCCGGAGCTGGACGACGAGTCGACCACCACCAGTGAGCTGCTCCAGGCGCACCTGCCGAAGTCCAGCGTGGTCAAGGCCTTCAACAACATCTACTTCGCGCACCTGCACGCCCTGGCCCGCCCGGCCGGGGCCGCCGACCGCAGCGCGCTCCCGATCGCCGGCGACGACGCCGGCGCCAAGGCCGTGGTGACCGCGTTCCTCGACTCGCTCGGGTACGACACCGTCGACGTCGGGCCGCTGGCCGAGGGTTGGCGGTTCCAGCGGGACACCGCAGCGTACGCCGGCCTCTACTCGGCCGACCCGGCCGACTGGGAGCGGCCCGCCGCGAGGAACGCGGAGCAGGTCCGGGCCGCGCTGGCCGCCGCCCGCCGCTACGCCGACAGCTGATCGTGGACGCGGCACCCGTCGGCGGTGCCGGACTCCGGTCCGGCACCGCCGGCGCACCACTCCGGCTCGCCCGTCTGCCCGGGGCCGGGGCCGGGGAGCGCGCCGACGCCGGGGAGCCCGGTCAGGCCGGGGAGCGCCACTCGTCGGCGAGCACCGACCAGACCTCGATGTCGATCCGCCCGGCCGGCCCCGGGTAGAGCTGCCGCAGCGTGCCGTCGCGCCGCATGCCCAGCCGCCGGGCCACGGCGATGCTGCGCGCGTTGTCGGCGTTGGTACGCCACTCCACCCGCCGGATGCCCCGCTCGCCGACCGCCCAGTCGACGATCCGGCCGACCGCGCGGGTGACCAGTCCCCGGCCCTCGGCAGCCGGCTCCAGCCAGCAGCCCGCCTCGCAGACGCCGAGCGCGGCGTCGAACGACACGAACATCACGCCACCGACCAGGACCCCGTCGGCCCAGATGCCCCAGATGCCGCCGGCGTCGCGCGCCCACAGGTCGGCGTAGCGGCGCAGCACGGTACGGGCCGACTCGAGGTCGGTGGCCACGAAGGACGCGCCCACCCAGGGCGAGATATGCTCCCGGGCCCGGTCCAGGTGGGCGAGGAACTCCTCGGCGTGCCAGGGCGACAGCGGTCGCAGCTCGGCGTTCGCGGTCAACGGCAGGGCGAACACGGGGGACTCCTCAGGACGGCGGGGCGGGCAGGTTCAGGCGCAGGGTGGGACCCGGGGTGTCCCGGAAGCCGAGTGAGCGGTAGAGCGGCTCGCCCGCCACCGACGCCCGCAGGTCGATCTTGCGTACGCCCCGGTCCCGGTACCAGTCCAGCAGCCCGGTCAGACAGGCCCGGGAGTAGCCGCGCCGCCGGTACTCCGCGTCGGTGACGACGTTGAAGACGTACCCGGTCAGACCGCTGGGGTTGCCCGGCCCGCCCAGGCGGCGGTCGATGGTGCCGGTCGCACAGGCGGCGAGCACGCCGGGCCGGTCGGGAGCGTCCACCACGAACACGGCCATCAGCTCCGCCGGGTCGGCGAGCCGTTCGCGCAGCACCTCCCGGGCGGCCGGCTGCCACGGCCCGGGCGGCGGCTCCGCCCCCTCCATCGACGCCAGCATCACCCCGCGCAGCCGGACGATCTCCGCCGCGTCCCCGGGTCCGGCCCGCCGCACCTTGATCATGACCGGACGGTACCGCACCGTGCCGGCCCGGCCCGGCGGCCGATCCCCGTCGATCGGACACGCGGCGCTACGCCCGCCCGTGGTTGCGTCGAAGTCCCGCCCGCGAGACTCTACGACCGGTCCCCTGACGCCCCGGAGGCGACATGCACACGCTCCGTAACCTGCCCCGCCGGCTCGTCGCCGCCACCGGGGCGCTGCTGCTCGGCGCGGCGCTGGCCGCCGCCGCCCCGCCCGCCCGGGCGGCCGCCGCCGCCGGACCGGACGTCGGGTACGTGCGCCTCGCGCACCTCTCCCCCGACACGCCCGCCGTGGACGTCCATCTCTCCGCGCCGGGCGCGGCCGAGCCCCGGGTCTTCCCCGCCGTCGGCTACGGCGTGGTCTCCGAGTACCTGACCCTGCCCGCCGGCCGGTACGCGGTGGCGATGGGCGGGCGCCCCGGCCAGCCAACCACCGGTGCTCACCACCGAGGTGGCCGTCGAGGCCGGCGCGGCGTACACGGTCGCCGGGGTGGGCCGGCACGCCGACCTCGGCCTGCGGGTGCTCGCCGACGACCTCAGCGCCCCGGCCCCCGGGCAGGCCAAGCTCCGCGTCGTGCAGGCGTCGGTCCTGGCGCCGGTCATCGACGTCGCGGCGACCGACGGGCCGGCCATCGCCGACGCGGTCCGCTTCGCCACCACCACCGACTACCGCGAGGTCGAGCCGGGACGCTGGCGGCTGCGGCTGGGCGGGGACAACGGCCCGACCACGGACGCCGAGGTCACCCTGAGCGGCGGCCGGGTCTACTCGCTGCTGGTGCTGGACGGCCGGCGCGGTGGACTCGCCGCCGAACTGCGCGAGGACGCTCGGGGCGGGGCGGTCACCCCGG
>NZ_JAGPYL010000170.1:0-10773 GCF_018070095.1 Micromonospora sp. U56 | reverse complement strand
GTCCGACCTGCACCCCCCGTGGGAGGTCATCGTCCGGCGGATCACCGCCGCCGCCGAGGCCGACCTGGTGGCGCTGCTCTACAACCCGCGCAGCCGGGCCCGGGACTGGCAGCTCGGCGCGGCGCTGGAGCTGTTCGCCGCGCACCGCCCGCCGGACACCCCGGTCGGCGTGGTGCGCAACGCCAGCCGCGCCGGCGAACGGGTCCACCTGGCCACCCTGGCCACCTTCGACCCGGCCCTGGTCGACATGTACGGCGTGGTGGTCGTCGGCAGCACCCGGACCCGGCTGGTCGCCGGCCGGATGGTCACGCCCCGGGGGTACCGGTGGCGGCAGTGACCATCGGCGCCTGCCAGGGCTGCGGCGCCTGCCTGCTCACCTGCCCGACGCACGCCATCCGGCCGACCCCCGGCGGCCTCACCGTCCGCGACGACCGCTGCACCGGCTGCCTGGAGTGCCTGGAGATCTGCCCGGTGGACGCCATCCGCGCCACCGCCGAACCACGAGGAGACCGATGACTTCGACCCCGGACGCCGCCCCGCCCATCGGGCGGTGGAGCCGCGCCGAGCAGGTACGCCTCGGCGGCATCGTGTTCGCCGTCGCCGCCCTGCACGTCGCCGGCTGGAGCCTCTACCTGTACTGGAACGACCAGCCCGCGGCGGCCGGCGGGCTGGCCGGCGCCGGCGCCCTCGCGTACGCGCTCGGGGTGCGGCACGCCTTCGACGCCGACCACATCGCCGCCATCGACGACACCACCCGGCTGATGCTGCTGCGTGGCCGCCGCGCGGTCGGCGTCGGCTTCTTCTTCGCCCTCGGGCACAGCGCGGTGGTGCTGCTGCTCGCCCTGGTGATCGGGCTCGCCTCGGCCACCATGACCGACGGCGGCCTGGCCGGGGTCCGCGAGGTCGGCGCGGTGGTCGCGGCGGCCACCGCCACCGCGTTCCTGCTGCTGGTGGCGGTGCTCAACGCGGCGGTGCTGGCCGGGCTGGCGAAGCTGTGGCGGCGGCTGCGGGCCGGCGCGCTGGACGAGTCCGAACTGGACCTGCTGCTGCTCAACCGGGGCCTGGTGCACCGGATCCTCGGCTCGCGGGCCCGGTCGCTGGTGCGCTCCTCCTGGCACATGGCCCCGATCGGCTTCCTCTTCGGCCTGGGCCTGGAGACCGCCAGCGAGGTCACCCTGCTGTCGCTGTCGGCGAGCACCGCCGCCGGCGGCGGTCTGCCGGTGCTGGCCCTGCTCACCCTGCCGCTGCTCTTCGCCGCCGGGATGTCCGCCATGGACACCGCCGACAGCCTGCTGATGGCCCGCGCCTACTCGTGGGCGTACCGGCACCCGGCCCGGCGGCTCTGGTACAACCTGGCCACCACCGGGATGACCGTGCTGGTCGGCGCGTTGGTTGCCAGCGTCTACCTGGCCAGCCTGCTGGTCGACCAGTTCGGGCTGACCGCGCTGTCCGGGTACGCCGCGCTGGGCGACCACTTCGAACAGCTCGGCTACGTGGTGGTGGGGCTCTTCGGGCTGGCCTGGGGCGGCGCGGTGGTGCTGTGGAAGCTGCGCGGCCACGACCGGCGCTACGGCGGCGCGGCCGAGGAGCGGACGTGACCCGCGTCGTGCACCCCATCGAGCGGGAGTCGTACCGCATCCTGCGGGACCGGGTCGACCTGCGCCACCTGCCCCCGCTGAGCCGGGCGGTCACCGAGCGGGTGGTGCACGCCAGCGCCGACCTCGGCTACGTCACCGAGCTGGTCTGCGACGAGGGGGCGCTGGCAGGTGGGCTGGCCGCGCTGTGCGCCGGCGCGCCCATCGTGGCCGACGTCTGGATGGTCGCCGCCGGGATCACCGGGGCCGGTCGGGACATCGTCTGCCCGGTCGCCGAGCCGGCCGCCGCCGAGCTGGCCCGCGACACCGGCCTGACCCGCTCCGCGGCGGCGGTGCGCATCGCCCTGGACCGGGTCGGCGCGGGTGCCGTCTGGGTGGTCGGCTGCGCGCCGACCGCGCTGGCCGAACTGATCACGCTCGACGCGGCGCCCGCCCTGGTGGTCGGGCTGCCGGTCGGCTTCGTCGGCGCCGCCGAGAGCAAGGCGGCGCTGCGGGCCAGCGGCCTGCCCGCCGTGTCCAACGTCGGCGAGAAGGGCGGCTCGGCGGTCGCGGCCGCCGCCCTCAACGCCCTGCTGTACCAGGAGGAGGCGCCATGACCGCGCTGGTCATCGTCGGGCCCGGCACGCGCAGCGCGGCCGGGGTCGACCAGTTCACCGCGCTCGTCGACCGGGTCCGGCGGCGCGCCGCCGGCAGCGTCGGCGACGTCGAGGGTGGCTTCATCGAGCTGTCCCGCCCGCCGCTGACCGACGCGGTCGGCGCGCTGGCCGGCCGGGGTCACCGGTCGCTGGTGGCGCTGCCGCTGGTGCTCACCGCCGCCGGGCACGGCAAGGGCGACATCCCCGCCGCGCTGGCCCGCGAGCAGGGCCGCCATCCCGGCCTGACCTACCGCTACGGGCGGCCGCTCGGGCCGCACCCGCTGCTGCTCACCGCCCTGGCGGAGCGGATCGACGCCGCCCTGGCCGGGGCCGACCGGGCCGGCACCTGGGTGGCGCTGATCGGTCGGGGCTCCACCGACCCGGACGCCAACGCCGAGGTGGCTAAGGTGGCCCGGCTGCTCTGGGAGGGGCGCGGCTACGCCGGCGTCGAACCGGGCTTCGTCTCCCTGGCCGAGCCGTCCGTGCCGGCGGTGCTGGAGCGGCTGCGCCGGCTCGGCGCCCGGCGGATCGTGGTCGCCCCGTACTTCCTCTTCGCCGGGGTGCTGCCGGACCGGATCGTCGCCCGGTCGACCGAGTTCGCCGCCGCCCACCCCGACCTGGACGTGCGGGTGGCCGACCTGATCGGCGACTGCGACGCGCTGGCCGACCTGGTGCTGGAACGGCACGTCGAGGCGCTGCGCGGGGACATCCGGATGAACTGCGACACCTGCGCGTACCGGGTGCTGATGCCGGGCTTCGCCGACAAGGTGGGCCGGCCGCAGACCCCGCACGACCACCCCGACGACCCGGTGGGCGGCCACCATCACCACCACCACGACGGGCACCACCACCACGGGCACCACCAGCCCGGCCAGGACCCCGGCCTGCGCCCGGGGCAGGTCGCCGTGGTGGGCGGCGGCCCCGGCCCGGACGACCTGATCACGGTACGGGGGCGGGCGCTGCTGGACGCCGCGGACGTGGTGGTGGCCGACCGGCTGGCGCCGCAGGGCCTGCTCGCCGGGCTGCGCCCCGGGGTGCTGGTGGTCGACGCGGCGAAGGTGCCGCGCGGGCCGTCGATGGGGCAGGACACCATCAACGACACCCTGATCGCGCACGCCCGCGCCGGCCGGCGGGTGGTCCGGCTCAAGGGCGGCGACCCGTACGTCTTCGGCCGGGGCCACGAGGAGGTCCAGGCCTGCGCGGCGGCCGGGGTGCAGACGGTGCTGGTGCCCGGGGTGAGCAGCGCGGTCGCCGCGCCGGCCCTGGCCGGTGTGCCGGTCACCCACCGGGGCGTCGCGCACGAGTTCACCGTCGTCTCCGGCCACCTGCCGCCCGGGCACCCGGATTCCCTGGTCGACTGGGCGGCGCTCGGCCGGGCCCGGGGCACCCTGGTGCTGCTGATGGCGGTCGACACGGTGCAGAAGATCGCGGCGGTGCTCATCGAGCACGGCCGGGCGGCCGACACCCCGGTACTGGTGGTGCAGGACGCCGGCCAGCCGGGTCAGCGGTCGCTGTCGTCCCGGCTGGACGAGGTGGGGGAGCTGGCGGCCCGGGAGGACGTCCGGCCGCCGGCGGTCTTCGTGGTGGGCCCGGTGGTCGGGCTGCCCGGGGCTGCCCGGCCGGCCGATCCGGTTCCGTAGTCTCCGACCGGTCGCCCCGGACGGGTGGGACCGGTCGCCGTGGCCCACCCGCCGCGGCCCCGGTGGCGTCAGCCCGCCAAGGCCCGGCCCAGCGCGTAGCCGAGGGTCGCGGCGGCCAGCCCGGCGGCCACGCTGAGCAGCACGTTGGCCAACGCGTGCCGCCGGGCGCCGGCGCGGGCCAGCCGCAGGGTCTCGTAGCCGAAGGTGGACCAGGTGGTCAGCGCGCCGCAGAAGCCGGTGCCGACCAGGGCGGTGACGGCCGGCCCGGCGGGCACGGCGAGCAGCACGCCGAGCAGCAGCGAACCGGCCATGTTGACGGTGAGGGTCCCCCAGGGCAGCAGTGAGTCGTGCCGGGCCTGCACGGCCCGGTCGGTCAGGTAGCGCAGCGGCGCGCCGAGCGCCGCGCCGACGGCGATGAGCAGGACGGTCACCGGTCGGCGCCCCGGTCCAGCAGGCGGGCGGCCAGCGCGTCCCCGACCCAGACCGCCAGCAGGCCGGCGACCAGCGTCGCCGCCAGGTACGCCAGCGCGATCGGCGCCGCCCCGGCGGTGACCGCCCGCTGGGCGTCCACCACGTACGCGGAGAAGGTGGTGAACCCGCCGAGCACGCCGACGCCGAGGAACGGGCGGGCCAGCGGGGCGGCGTCGCGCCGGCCGAGCACCGCCATCAGCGCCCCGATCAGCAGGCACCCGGTCACGTTGATCCAAAAGGTCGACCACGGGAAGCCGGTGGGCGGGTGCGGCAGCGCCACCTGGACGCCCGCCCGGGCCAGCGCGCCCAGCACCCCGCCGGCGGCGACGGCGCCGAGCACGGCGGCCGGGTGTGCGCCCAGCTCGCGCCGGTCGGCGGGTACGCGCAGGTCGACGTCGGGGTCGATGCGCCGGGGTGCTGACACCTGTCCTCCTATCGGTGAACGGACCGCCGGTCGACCCCGGGCTCAGGGGCCTGACCTGCCCGACCGGGTCCACCATACGGTCGTCGGCGGTTGCGTCGATTCGCCGTGGAGTACCGCCCGCGCCGCTGCGTCGGTTTCGACTGACCGGCGTCGGGGCACAACCCGCGCGACAACGATCGTCGAGAGGGGGTTCGTGATGGCGGGAAGCAGCACCACAGCCGGCACACGCGCGGCGGGGGACGGGGAGAAGAAGGGTTCCCATGGCGGTCGCCGGCGGCCGGACGGCCCGCCGTTCCGCAAGCCCGGATGGCCGAAGGCGTACTCGTTCGCCCTGGTCACCGGCGCGTTCTTCCTCGACGAGCGCATCGAGGCCAAGCTCGACGCCCTGCTCCGGGACCGGAACCTGGACCCGCAGAACCCCTGACAGCGGCCGGGCCACGGCGGGCCCGTCCGGACCATCCGCGCGGGCCCGGCCCGTCGCGGTGATCAGTTCCCGTCGGGCAGTGGGCGGGCGGCCAGCCCACCGAGCAGCGCGCCCTCGACCGCGGTCAGCGTCACCACCCCGCTGGACACCTCCGGCGTCCAGCCGATCCCGTCCGCCAGCGCCAGCCCGGCCAGATGTCCACCCCAGACCAGTGCGGCCAGCACCGCGCCGGCGACCGGCAGCCGTAGCGCCGCGTCCGGGCCGCGTACCGCGTCCGACCGGCACAGCACCAGGTCGGCGAGGGCGGCGCCGGCGACCGCGCCGACCGCGCCCCAGGCCTGCGGCACCGGGAACTCGAACATCACCAGGGCGAACAGCGCCACCCCGGCGACCACGGCGGTGGCCGCCCCGGGCGTCGCCCGGCGGCGGTGCGACAGCAGGAACGGCACGCCGATGACCACCGTGGTGACCAGGTACGCGTCGACGCCGAGGACGGCGGCCTGCTGGGCACCGGCGGTCCCCGTCTCCCGGGTGGCGGCGGCGCTGAGGAACGCCGAGGAGTGGCCGAGCAGGATGGTGGTGGCCATCGTGCCGAGCGCCAACGACGCCACCCCGGTAGCCGCGCGCGCCCCGCCCTCCCGGCTGGCCCACCAGGAGCGCAGCGGGCTGGTCAGCAGCAGCACCGCCCCGCCGTCGAGGAGCAGGTGACTGGGGCTGAACTCGGCGTCCAGCCCGACCTCCACCCCGAGCGTCTCGTGCCACACCATGTCGGCCAGCCCGCCGGCGGCGAAGACCGCGACGCCGATCGCGCCCACCCGGTACCCTCGCGGCCAGCCGTCGCGCCACCACCGCGGCGCGCGGTCCCGACGCCGGTACGCCAGCCAGCAGATCCACCCCGCGCTGCCGGCGAAGCCGGCGTACAGCAGGCCGTGCCACGGCGTGAAGAAGCCCTCGATGGTCACGGGGAGGCTGGTGTGCGCCCACCCGTCGGCCAGCGCCCCGCCCACCAGGCACGCGCCGAGCAGGACGGCGACCAGGTCCTCCCGCCGGCTCGCCGGGGCCACCCCCGGTCGGCTGGCCGCCCGCCCGCCGATGCCCGCCGGTGCCGTGTCGGTACGCGTCATCGTCGCCACCCTCCCACGCCGTGTGCCACCCTGCGCCATTGTGCCGCTTCGCTGCGTGATCGGGCAGCAGGCTCATCGACCCTCGCCACGCTGGACGGCCGTCCGGGGCGGGGGCGTACGGTACGCAACGTCGCCTCGGCGCGGACCCGCGCCGGTACCCGCGCGCACAGGAGGCACCGTGCAGGACCGCACCCCCTCGCCGGAGGAGCTGGAACCCGTCGAACGGGTCGGCGTCGACGAGCTGCGTGCGTTGCAACTCGACCGGCTGCGCTGGTCGCTGCGGCACGCGTACGACAACGTGCCGCACTACCGACGGGCGTTCGACGCGGCCGGCGTGCACCCCGACGACTGCCGGGAACTGGCCGACCTGGCCCGGTTCCCGTTCACCGGCAAGGCGGAGCTGCGGGAGAACTACCCGTTCGGCATGTTCGCGGTGCCCCGCGAGCAGGTGGCGCGGCTGCACGCGTCCTCCGGCACCACCGGCCGGCCCACCGTGGTCGGCTACACCCGCGAGGACCTGCGTACCTGGGCGCGGCTGATGGCCCGCTCGATCCGCGCCTCCGGCGGGCGGCCCGGCGACCGGGTGCACGTGGCGTACGGCTACGGCCTGTTCACCGGCGGCCTGGGCGCCCACTACGGCGCCGAGGAGCTGGGCTGCACCGTCATCCCGGTCTCCGGCGGGATGACCGAGCGGCAGGTGCTGCTGATCCGCGACTTCCAGCCCGAGGTCATCATGGTCACCCCCAGCTACATGCTGGCCATCGTGGACGAGATGGAGCGGCAGGGCGTCGACCCGCGCGCCACCTCGCTGCGGGTCGGCATCTTCGGCGCCGAGCCGTGGACCGAGGACATGCGCCGGGAGATGGAGCAGCGCCTCGACATGCACGCGGTGGACATCTACGGCCTGTCCGAGGTGATGGGCCCGGGGGTGGCCACCGAGTGTGTGGAGACCAAGGACGGGCTGCACCTCTGGGAGGACCACTTCTATCCCGAGATCATCGACCCGGTCACCGGCGCGGTGCTGCCCGACGGCGAGCAGGGCGAGCTGGTGCTCACCTCGCTGACCAGGGAGGCGATGCCGGTGGTGCGCTACCGCACCCGCGACCTCACCCGCCTGCTGCCCGGCACCGCCCGGCCGATGCGCCGGATCGAGAAGATCACCGGCCGGACCGACGACATGATGATCGTGCGCGGGGTGAACGTCTTCCCGACCCAGATCGAGGAGCTGATCCTGCGTACCCCCGCGCTGTCGCCACACTTCCAGTGCGTGCTGGCCCGCGAGGGGCGGCTCGACACCCTGACGGTCAAGGTGGAGCGCCGCACCGGAGTCGGCGTCGAGGAGGCCGCCCGCGCCGGCCGGGCCCTGGTGGAGCAGGTGAAGAACACCATCGGGGTCAGCGTGGCGGTGCAGGTGATCGCGCCGGACGGGGTGGAGCGCTCGACGGGCAAGATGCGGCGGATCGTCGACCAGCGGCGGGTGGGCTGAGATGGCGGAAAACGGCCGGGCCGCGGCGGGGCGTACCGCCGCGCACGACATGTTCGACGCGGACGTCGCCTCCCGCGCCCTGGGCATCGAGCTGGTCTCCGCCGGTGACGGCGCCGCGGTGGCCCGGATGCGGGTGACCGCGGCCATGCTCAACGGGCACGCCATCGGCCATGGCGGCTTCGTCTTCCTGCTCGCCGACACGGCCTTCGCGCTGGCCTGCAACAGCCACGGCCCGGCCACGGTCGCCGCCGGCGGGGAGATCAGCTTCCTGCGCCCGGTGCGCGAGGGCGATCTGCTGACTGCCCGGGCCACCGAACGGACCCGCTACGGTCGCAGCGGCATCTACGACGTCACCGTCTCCCGGGGTGACGAGGTGGTCGCCGAGTTCCGGGGCCGCAGCCGGACGCTGGCCCGCGGGACCGGGGGCTGACCGCGCGGCGCGCCGCCGCTGTCGGCGGTCTCCGGCACGATGACCGGATGACACACATCGTGCTCTTCCATTCCGTGTACGGGCTCCGGCCGGCCGTGCTGGCCCAGGCCGACCGGTTGCGCGCGGCCGGGCACCGCGTCGTCACCCCCGACCTCTACGGTGAGCCGCCCACCGACACCGTGGAGGCGGGTTTCGCGCTGTTCGACAAGATCGGCCACGACGAGGTGCTGCGGCGGGGCCAGGCTGCGCTGGCCCCGTTGCCGCCCGAGACGGTGCTGGCCGGCTGGTCGATGGGCGCGGGGGTGGCCGGGGCGCTGCTGGCCGAGCGGCCCGACGCCGCCGCGCTGCTGCTCCTGCACGGCACCGGCGCCGACCCGGCCGCGGTCCGCCCCGGCCTGCCGGTGCAACTGCACCTCGCCGACCCCGACGAGTACGAGACGCCGGAGGAGGTCGCCGAGTGGCAGCGGGCGATGACCGGGGCGGGGGCGCGGCTGGAGGTGTTCCGCTACCCGGGGGCCGGGCACCTCTTCACCGACCCGGACGTGCCGGACCACGACCCGGGGGCCGCCGAGCAGACCTGGGAGCGGGTACTGACCTTCCTCGCCGGGCTGCCCGGCCCGTCGGCCGACTGACCCGGGCCGTCCACCGCGCCACGCGCGTGCCGGTCCGCCCGGTCCGCCGGCCCCACGTGCGGGGGATCGGTTCAGCAGTTGCTTTAGGCGGGAACCCCGGTTCTTCAGGGCTGAAAGGATCGCCGTTATGGAGCGGGACGTTCTGGTTTCGATGTATGCCTTGACCACGGCGAGTGGTGCGCCGCCGCAGGACGCGGCGAAGTACGACGGGACCACGCCCCACCGGTCCCGGCGCAGGTGCGGTCCGTGCTCCTGGCGCAGTCGCCGGGCCGATACGCCCTTGTGGCTGTTGACCAGTTTCGACAGTGCGACGGCCGGCGGGTAGTGCAGGAGCAGGTGTTCTTCCTCGCCGTTGAATGCGCGCAGCTCCGCGCGGAAGTCGGTGCAGACGTCGGCCATGATCTGCTGGCAGTGAGTGAGGATTGCCATCGGTGAGCGCGCCCCGCCGGTACTTCGTGGTGAAGACTAAGTGGGCATGCAGGTTGTGGACGACGGAGCGACCTCGGCGAACATCCGGCTCTGGGGTCCGTCTGGGTGACATAGGCCAGAGCTACGGTGGTCGTGTGAAGCTGGTCGTGCAGGTGAAGTTGCTGCCGACGCCCGGGCAGGCGTCGGCGTTGGAGGCGACCTTGCGCGCGTGCAACAGGGCGGCGTCCGACGTGGCGGTCGTGGCCCGGGAGACCGGGGTGTACCGGAACTACGACCTGCGTAAGCAGGTCTACGCCGGGATCAGGGCCGACTACGCCCTGGGTGCCCAGGCGGCTCAGCATGTGATCAAGAAGGTTTCCGACGCCTACGCCACGTTGAAGGCGAACTTGCGGGCTGGCAACTACGGCAAGCCCGGCTCGAAGCGGCGCCGCAGTGTCGAGACCAACCCGGTCGTGTTCCGCTGGAACGCGGCCCAGCCCTATGACGCCCGGATGCTGTCCTGGCAGGCCGATGCCCGGACTGTGTCCATCTGGAGCACGCACGGCCGGCTCAAGGGCGTCGCCTATACCGGGTCCGCCGACCAGCTCAAGGCGATCGCCACCAGCAAGACCGGCGAGTCGGACCTGATCTTCCGGGACGGCATGTGGTTCCTGTACGCCACCGTCGAGGTGGCCGAACCTGAGCTGATCGACCCGTCCGGCTTCCTCGGCGTGGACATGGGCATCGCCAACATCGCCTACGACTCCGACGGCACTGGCTACGCCGGTGACCGGCTCAACGGCTACCGTCGGCGGCAGCTGCGGCTGCGCAAGCGGTTGCAGGAGAAGGGCACTAAGTCGGCTCGGCGGCTGCTGGCCCGGCGTAACAAGAAGGAAGCGCGGCACGCCGCGAATGTGAACCACTGCATCGCCAAGACCATCGTGACCGAGGCTGTACGCACCGGTCGCGGCATCGCCGTCGAGGAACTGACGGGGATCCGCGAACGGGTCCGGCTCCGCAAGCCCCAACGGGTCACACTGCACTCGTGGTCGTTTCACCAGCTCGGCAGCTTCCTGGACTACAAGGCCCGCCGAGCAGGTGTACCGCTGGTCCAGGTCGACCCGCGGTACACCTCCCAGACGTGCCACGGCTGTGGGCACCGCGACAAGCGGAACCGGCCGGACCAGGAAACCTTCCACTGTCGGTCGTGCGGGGTCGTTGCCCACGCCGATCACAACGCGGCCCTCAACATCGCCCAGCGTGGCGTCGAGGGTTGGGGCGCAGTCAACCGTCCGCACGCGGCATCACCCTGCATCCAGTAGGGGGACTGACCTGCAAGCCTGCCCATTCATGGGCGGGGTAGTTGACGCCACCCGTCTCAGAGACCGTCGGGTAACCGGTTGAGGGCTGAGGGTTATAGCGAGACGCGCCGATTGGCGGTGCTCGACAAATAGATCATCCCCGCCATGATCGCGATGTGTGTGCAACAGAGATCGTGGCGGGG
>NZ_JAGPYL010000017.1:0-74843 GCF_018070095.1 Micromonospora sp. U56 | reverse complement strand
GCCACCAGCCGCCGCGGGTCGACCTGGTGGTCGCCGGGCGCGATCGCGCCGCCGCGCACCCGCGGCGCCAGCGCCGGCTCGCGGTCCCGCAGCTCGGAGGGGCGCAGCGGCGTGATCGGCAGCCCCAACCCCCGCTGGTACGACCAGAGTCGCCGCGCCTCGGCCAGGTCGTCACCGGTGAGCCCGACGACGAGGGTGCCCTCGGTGCGGTGGCCGAAATCGGTGCCGGCGGCCTCGGCCAGCTCGGCGGCGAAGCCCGGCCAGCGGGCGGCCGACTCGGTGAGCAGCCCGGTCAGCTCGTGCTCCCCGAAGTACGCCTCGGCGACCGGCGAGAGCATCCCGGCGGCCACGTGGGACGCGCCGGAGCCGGGGGCGGGGTCGTGCACGACGACGCGCAGCCCGCGCGCGGCGCAGCGCCAGGCGATTGCCAGCCCGACCGGTCCCGCCCCCACCACGGCGACGTCCGGTCGGGTCAGCACGTCAGCGCCCCGAGCAGCTCGGCGGTAGCTCGGGCCGGATCCGTTGATCCGGACAGCGCCCCCACCACCGCCACCCCGTACGCCCCGGCGGCCCGCAGCGCCGGCACCGACGCGGCGGTCACCCCGCCGATGGCGATCACCGGCACGGCGACGGCCTCGGCGACGGCGCGTACCCCGGCCGGGCCGATCGGGGCCGGCAGGCCGACCTTGGTGGTGGTGGCGTGGCAGGGGCCCACGCCCAGGTAGCTGGCCCCGGCGGCGACCGCCTCGGTGGCGGCGACCGGTTCCCGGGCGGTGGCGCCGAGCACGGCGGCGGCGCCGAGCACCCGGCGGGCCGCCCCGACCGGCAGGTCGTCCGCGCCCACGTGGCCCCCGGCGGCGCCGACCGCGAGCGCCACGTGCAGCCGGTCGTTGACCAGGCACGGCACCCCGTACGGCGCGCAGAGCGCGAGCACCCGGCAGGCCAGGTCGTACGCCTGCCGGTCGGTGGCGTCGTCGTCCACCCGGACCTGTACGACCAGCTCGGCGCGGGCCACCGGCAGGGCGGCGCGCAGCACGGCGAGCGGGTCGCGCCCCGGCCGGGTGTCGGTGATCAGATGCAGTCGTCCCAGGGACGGCACGGCAAACTCCTCCCTGCGCCGGCATTACCCGGATCAGGTTCGACGGTCGGGGGCTTCAGCCCCCCTCTCAGCCCGGTGCACCGGGCTCCCGTGGGTCACTTGCGGCATACCGTACGACGGATGCGCCGATCCGCCAAGGGCGGGGGTGCGCTTTTCCCACGGACCGTCTCAACTCGACGGTGCGGGCAGCGCGTGACGGACCGCTCACGCCATGCTGTCCGGTTGGCCTGAGTGGAGGGCCGGGCACGAAAGAACGGGGCACCTCGGAGGCGTCGCAACGACTCCGAGGTGCCCCGCTCACGGGTGGTACGACCGCCGGCGGGTCGGCCGACCGGCCGACGGTCAGAGGATGGCGTCGAGGGCGTCCAGGTCCTCGTCGGTGGGCTGCCAGGTCCCGGCCTCGGCGTTGGCCCGCACCTGCTCCGGCGTGGTGGCGCCGGCGATCACCGAGGTCACCGCCGGACGGGCGGCCAGCCCGCCGATCGCCACCTGGAGCATCGACAGGCCGCGTTCGCCGGCGTACGCCTCGATGGCCTCGATGGTGTCCCAGTCCGCGGCGGCGAGGCGCTGCGCGTACCGGCCGCCGCCGGAGAGCCGGCTGCCGGCGGGGGGTGCCTCGTTGCGCTTGTACTTGCCGGTGAGCAGGCCGTTGGCGAGCGGGAAGAACGGCAGCATGCCCAGGCCGAACCGCTCGCAGGCGGGCACGACCTCGGTTTCGACGGAGCGTTCCAGCAGCGAGTAGTGGTTCTGCGCGCTGATGAACCGGGCCCGCCCGTTGGACGAGGCGACCCAGTCGGCGTCGGCGATCTGCCAGCCGGCGAAGTTGGAGTTGCCGAGGTAGCGGACCTTGCCGGCGCGGACGAGGTCGTCCAGGGCGGCGAGCGTCTCGTCGATCGGGGTGCCCGGGTCGGGCTCGTGCATCTGGTACAGGTCGATGTGGTCGGTGCCGAGCCGGCGCAGCGACGCCTCCACCGCCCGGGCGATGTAGCGGCGCGCGCCCCGGGCGCCGTGGTCGGGGCCGTTCATGCCGTGCATGTCCATGCCGAACTTGGTGGCCACCACCACGTCGTCCCGGCGCCCCTTGAGCGCCTGCCCGAGCAGTTCCTCGGAGCCGCCCTGCGGCTCGCCGTAGATGTCGGCGGTGTCGAAGAAGTTGATCCCGGCGTCGAGGGCGGCGTCGACCACCGCCCGGGTGTCGTCGAGGTCGAGCTTGCGGCCGAAGTTGTTGCAGCCGATGCCGACCACGGACACCACGAGCCCGGAGTCGCCCAACCGGCGGTAGGTCATCTCAGTCACGTGATCCACCCTATGCCCGCCGCGAGCGACGGGCCCCGCGACCGCCGCCCGTCAGCGCACGTCCCAGACCGGCTCCGGCGTCTCCACCACCTCGCCGTCGCCGCCGAACAGCACGAACCGGTCGAAGGACCGGGTGAACCAGCGGTCGTGGGTGACCGCGACCACCGTCCCGGAGAACGCGGCCAGCCCGGTCTCCAGCGCCTCGGCGGAGGCGAGGTCGAGGTTGTCCGTCGGCTCGTCGAGCAGCAGCAGGGTCGCCCCGGACAGTTCCAGCAGGAGCACCAGGAAACGCGCCTGCTGCCCGCCGGAGAGGGTGCCGAAGCGCTGGTCGCCCTGCGCGGCCAGCTCGTACCGGCTGAGCGCCGCCATCGCGGCGTGCCGGTCCATCCCGGCCCGGTGATCGTCGCCCCGCCAGAGGATCTCGACCAGGGTCCTCGCCACCAGCTCGGGCCGGTCGTGGGTCTGGGAGAAGTGGCCGGGCCGAACCCGCGCGCCGAGCCGGACCGTGCCGTCGTGGGCGACCGGGGCCAACGCGGCCGCGCCGTCGACCGGGCCGTTGGCCGGGTCCGGGTCGGTGCCGCCCCGGGCGAGCAGCCGCAGGAAGTGCGACTTCCCCGTCCCGTTGGCGCCGAGCACGGCGACCCGGTCGCCGTACCAGAGTTCCAGGTCGAAGGGGTAGGTCAGGCCGTCGAGCTCCAGCTGGTCGCAGATGACCGCGCGCTTGCCGGTCCGCCCGCCGGCCAGGCGCATCCGGATGTCCTGGTCCTTCGGGGGTACGGGCGGCGGCCCGGCCTCCTCGAACTTGCGCAGCCGGGTCTGCGCCGCCTGGTAGCGCGACGCCATCCCGTCGTTGTACGCGGCCTTCTGCTTGTACATCAGCATCAGCTCACGCAGCTTCTGGTGTTCCTCGTCCCAGCGTTTGCGCAGCTCGTCGAGGCGGGCGTGCCGGGCCACCCGGGCGTCGTACCAGCTGGCGAAGCCCGCCGGGTGCACCCAGGCGCTGCCGCCCTCGACGGCGACCACCCGGTCGGCGGTCTGGGCCAGCAGTTCCCGGTCGTGCGAGACGTAGAGCACGGACTTGCCGGACTCGCGCAGTCGCGCCTCCAGCCAGCGCTTGCCGGGCACGTCGAGGAAGTTGTCCGGCTCGTCGAGGAGCAGTACCTCGTCGGTGCCGCGCAGCAGCAGTTCCAGGGCGAAGCGCTTCTGCTGCCCGCCGGAGAGGGTCCGCACCGGGCGGTCCCGGGCGGCGTCCCAGGGCCGGTCCAGCACGATGGTGGCGACCGTGTCGAAGAGCACCTCGGCGTCGTACCCGCCGGTCTCGCCCCAGGCGGCCAGCGCGTCCGCGTACGCCAGCTGGGCCTTGCCGGCGGCGGTGCTGTACTTGCCGCGCAGCTCGGTCGACCGCATGGCCGCCTCGGTCTCGGCCAGCCGGCGGCCGGCGTCGCGCAGCGCCGGTGGGGCGAGCGAGAGCGCCAGGTCGGCGAGCGTGGTGTCGTCCCCGATCATGCCGATGAACTGCCGCATCACGCCGAGGCCGCCGGCCCGGGCGACGGCGCCGGTCTTCACCGGCAGGTCGCCGGCGACCATCCGCAACAGCGTCGTCTTGCCGGCGCCGTTCGGGCCGACCAGGGCGACCTTGGCACCCTCACCGACCCGGAACGACACGTCGGCGAAGAGTTCCCGGCCGTCGGGGAGGATGTGCCCGACCCCTGCCACGTCCACGTATCCCACGCCGGCATCCTGCCGGAGCGGGCGGCGCGGGCGACACCCGATTACCGGGTGACCCGCAGCACCCGGTAGCCCTTCTGGCTGGCGTGCCGCTCGACCTGCCAGCCGCCGTCGACCAGCCAGCGGTGCAGCGAGTCGCCGCCGAGGTGGCGGGCGATCACCAGCCAGGCGACGCCGTCCGGGGCGAGTCGCGGCAGCCAGCGGCGCAGCAGCTCGTGCAGTTCGGCCTTGCCGATGTGGATCGGCGGGTTGGACCAGATCTGGGCGAAGGTGACGTCGGCCGGGACCTCGTCCGGGGCGACCGCCCGTAGCCGGTCGGCGGCGCCGACCCGGCGGGCGTTCTCGGTGGTGAGGGCGCGGGCCCGCTCGTTGACGTCGACCGCCCAGACGGTGGCGGCCGGTGCGCTGGTGGCCAGCACGCAGCTGATCGGCCCGAAGCCCGAGCCGATGTCGAGCAGGTCACCGCCGACGGCGGCGGTCGGCAGCTCGGCCTTGCGCAGCAGGACGGCGGTGCCGGGGTCGAGCCGGTCGGCGGAGAAAACCCCGCTGGCGGAGGCCAGGGTGTAGTCGCGCCCGGCGACGGAGAACTCGACCTCCCGCGGGCGCGCCGCGGCGGTGGGGTTGGTGGAGAAGTAGTGGTCGCCGGTCACGTCCGGCATTCTCCCACCGGCCCGGATGGCGGTCGCGGTCGCCTCGACGGGTAGCACTCCGACGCGCCCGCGCCGGAATTTCCCGTTATTACCCCCCTAAAGGGGCAATGGCTCCTACTCTGGGCGACATGGTGTATCGGTACGAGTCCGATGAGGACGCCTTCGTGGAGTACCCGCGGTCCGGGTCGGACCTGCCGGAGTTCGCGCCCGGCCCGCCCGCGCCGGCCGGGCCGTCTCCGTCCCGTTTCCCCACCCCGTCACTGCCGCGGGCCACCCGGCCGGCTCCCCCGGCCGCCGACCCGGTTCCGGTCCGCGCGTCCGTCCAGCTCCCGCCGACACCCACCCTCCCCCGCGAGTACCCCCCGACCGAACCGACCGAGCCGACCGAGCCGACCGAGCCGCCGGAGCCGCCCGCGTCCGGCCGGTCCGGCTCCGGGCGCGGCGGTGGTCGGCTGTGGCAGGTGCTCGTCGGCGGTGCGGCGGTGCTGGTCCTGCTCGCGCTCTGCGGCCTCGGCGCGGCGGCCCTGCTCGTCGACCGCACGCCGAGCGACGACCCGACGGCGGCGGCACCGCAGCCCACCACGGCGTCGCCGGTCGACGGGTCGACCGCCGACGACCTCGACTCCCGCGACACCGACCAGCAGCCGCTGACCGCCCGCGAGGTCTTCGCCGGCAAGAAGCTGGTGGTGGCCGACGGACGACCCGCCTACGACGTGCTGACGACGCACTCCGGCGGCAGTTGCGCGGTCGCCGCCACCGGTGAGATCGCCGACCTGCTGGTCCGGCTCGGGTGCAGCCAGGTGGTACGGGGCACGCTGCGCTCCGCCGACGGCGAGCACCTGGCCACCGCCGGCCTGTTCAACCTGACCGACAAGGCCAGCGCGCAACGCGTCCGGGACCGGATCCGGCAGCTGCTCGACGAGCGGCAGGGCCGCTTCCGCGGCCTGGCCGCCGGTGACGGCACCGAGGCGCTCACCACCGCCGCCGCCCGGGTCGGCTGGCAGGTACGCGGCCACTACCTCGCCTACTGCCTGGTCGTCCGCGCCGACGGCGGCGGCGTGCCGGCCGGCGACACCGCGGTCCGCGACATCATCTACGACCTGATCGAGCTGCACCTCGACAAGGGCGTGCTCGAACGGCGGGCCGCCGGCGGCAGCGCCGTCCAGCCCACCGCGAAGGCGACCGAGGGCACCGGCACCCAGGGCGGCAACGCCACTCCTGACGGGCTGCCCGGCAACTGAGCCGCCGGTCGACGGCGACACGACGCGAGGCCCGGTCCGAGTCCTGCGGACCGGGCCTCGCCACGTGTTCCCGCTGGCCTGAGCACGGCCCGTCACGCGTCACGCCGCCCGCGCGGGCGCGCCGCGCACCGGCTCGGTCGGGCGCCCGACTTCGTCGAGGACGCGGTCTCGCACCGGACCGGGGGTCAGGCCTCGGTAGGGACGCGGAGGCGGCGGGTGAGGTCGGCGCGGCGCGCGTACTCGGCCGGGTCGTCCGGGTAGCCGACCGCGACCAGGGTCAACCCGTGCGCCGCCGCGACGGTCACCTCGCTGGAGCGTTCCCGCCGGCTCAGCAGGCTCGCCGGCCACTCGACCGGCCGCCGGCCGTCCCCGGCGACCAGCATCGCCCCGACCAGGCTGCGCACCATCGCCTGGCAGAACGCGTCGGCCTGCACGGTGGCCACGAGGATGCCGTCCGGGTCGCGCCGCCAGTCCAGCCGGGTCACCTCGCGCAGCGTGGTGGCGTTCTCCTTGCGCCGGCAGTACGCGGCGAAGTCGTGCTCCCCCACCAGGCCGGCCGCGGCGGCGTTCAGCGCCGTCAGCTCCAGCGGCTTCGGCCAGGCGAGGGTGTCGTGCCGGCGCAGCGGCTCGGCGCCCCAGGGGGCGTCGGTCACCCGGTACTCGTAGCGCCGGAAGGTCGCCGAGAAACGGGCGTCGAAGTCGGCAGGCACCTCGCTCATGGCGCGGACCCGCACGTCGGTCGGGAGCAGCCGGGCCAACCGGCGCAGCAGCCGCCCGTCGTGCTCCCGCCACACGGCGGTGGGCAGGTCGAGGTGGCAGACCTGACCGGTCGCGTGCACCCCGGCGTCGGTGCGGCCGGCGACGGTCAGCCCGGTCGCCGTGCCCGCGCCGAGGACCAGGTCCAGCGTCTGGGTCAGCACCCCGGCGACCGTCCGCCGGGTCGGCTGGGCGGCCCAGCCGGAGAAGTCCGTGCCGTCGTACGAGACGTCCAGCCGCAGCCGGGTCCACTCGTCCACCTCGTACCTCCCGTTCACGCCGTCGGGCCCGGCACCCCAGGAAGGGATGCCGGGCCCGACGATGACGCCTGTGCTCAGGCCTTGTTCTCGCTGGCCTCGTCGCTGTCCTCGCGGGCGGCGTCGGTGTCACCGGACGCCGACACCGGCGGCTCGGCGTCCTGGTCGCCCGAGTTCGACTCCGGGGTCTCCTCGGCCGGGGCCAGGGCCTCGACCTTGTCCTGCTGGGCGGCCTTGCGGGCGGCGGTCTTCTTGTTCGCCTTGGGCTCGGCGACCTGAAGCTCCTCGACCAGCTCGATGATCGCCATCGGAGCGGCGTCACCCTTGCGCGGACCGGTCTTCACGATCCGGGTGTAGCCACCGTTGCGGTTGGCGTACCGGGGCGCGATCTGGTCGAACAGGGCGTAGACCACGTCCTTGTCCTTGACGACGCCCAGCACCCGCCGGCGCGCGGCGAGGTCGCCACGCTTGGCCTTGGTGATGAGCTGCTCGGCCAGCGGACGCAGCCGCCGGGCCTTCGTCTCGGTGGTCTGGATCTTGCCGTGCTGGAACAGCGCGGTGGCCAGGTTGGCCAGCATCAGCCGCTCGTGCGCGGGGCTGCCGCCGAGGCGGGGGCCCTTGGTGGGCGTGGGCATGCTTGGTGCTCCTCAGGTGTGGCGGCAGCGCGGACTAGAGCTGCTCGGTCTCGCGGTAGTCGTCGGTGTCGTAGTCGGCCTCGCCGAAGGCGTCCACGACGTGCGCCGGGTCGAAGTTCGGAGCCGAGTCCTTCAGCCCGAGACCCATCCCGGCGAGCTTCATCTTGACCTCGTCGATCGACTTCTGACCGAAATTCCGGATGTCGAGGAGGTCGGCCTCGGTACGCCCGATGAGCTCACCAACGGAGTTGATGCCCTCGCGCTTGAGGCAGTTGTAGGAGCGGACGGTGAGGTCCAGCTCCTCGATCGGCAGGGCCAGGTCCGCCGCGAGCTGGGCGTCCTGCGGGGACGGCCCGATGTCGATGCCCTCGGCGGTCTCGTCCAGCTCCCGGGCCAGGCCGAAGAGCTCCACCAGCGTCGAGCCGGCGGAGGCCAGCGCGGTACGCGGGCCCATCGACGGCTTGGTCTCGACGTCGATGATCAGCCGGTCGAAGTCGGTCCGCTGCTCGACGCGGGTCGCCTCGACGCGGTACGTCACCTTGAGCACCGGCGAGTAGATCGAGTCGACCGGGATCCGGCCGATCTCGGCGCCGGCCTGCTTGTTCTGCGCCGCCGTGACGTAGCCACGACCCCGCTCGACGGTCAGCTCCATGTCGAGCCGGCCCTTGCCGTTCAGGGTGGCGAGCTTCAGGTCCGGGTTGTGCACCGAAACGCCGGCCGGGGGCTGGATGTCGCCTGCCGTCACGTCGCCCGGGCCCTGCTTGCGCAGGTACATGCTGACCGGCTCGTCGTGCTCGGAGCTGACGTTGAGCTCCTTGATGTTGATGACGAGCTCGACCACGTCCTCCTTGACCCCGGGGATCGTGGTGAACTCGTGCAGCACACCGTCGATCTTGATCGAGGTGACCGCCGCACCCGGGATGGACGACAGCAGCGTACGACGCAGCGAGTTGCCCAGGGTGTAGCCGAAACCGGGCTCCAGCGGCTCGATGGTGAACCGGGACCGGGTCTCGTTGATCGACTCCTCGGAGAGGGAGGGTCGCTGGCTGATGAGCATCTTTTCTCTTCTCTTCCGGGACGCCCGCTATTTGACGCCCACGACACAAACTGTTCCGGTGGCCCGCCCCGGAGGGCGGGCCACCGCAACGAGCCCTTACTTGGAGTAGAGCTCGACGATCAGCTGCTCCTGGACCTGGGTGTCGATCACCTGGCGGGCCGGGAGCGAATGCACGAGGATCTTCATCTGGCTCGGGATGGCCTCCAGCCACGCCGGAACCGACCGCGAACCGGCCTGAGCCTGCGCCACCAGGAACGGGGTGAGCTCCTTGCTCTTGCCCCGGACCTCGATGATGTCGTGCTCCTTGACCCGGTACGACGGGATGTCGACCTTCTTGCCGTTCACCGTGAAGTGGCCGTGCTTGACCAGCTGGCGGGCCTGGTCACGCGAGCTGGCGTAACCGGCCCGGTAGACCACGTTGTCCAGCCGCGACTCGAGGATCTGCAGGAGAACCTCACCGGTCTTGGCCTTCTTGCTCACGGCCTCTTCGTAGTAGCCGCGGAACTGCTTCTCCAGCACGCCGTAGACACGACGGGCCTTCTGCTTCTCACGGAGCTGGAGCAGGTACTCCGTCTCCTTCGTGCGGCCGCGGCCGTGCTGCCCGGGCGGGAACGGCCGGGACTCGAACGGGCACTTCGGACCATCGCACTTGCTGCCCTTGAGGAACAGCTTCATCTTCTCCCGCCGGCAACGGCGGCAGTCAGCACCGGTGTAACGAGCCATCTCTCTCTAACCTCTCAGACCCGGCGACGCTTCGGCGGACGGCATCCGTTGTGCGGCTGCGGGGTGACGTCGGAGATCTGCCCGACCTCGAGGCCCACGGCCTGCAGCGAACGGATGGCGGTCTCCCGGCCGGAGCCGGGGCCCTTGACGAACACGTCGACCTTGCGCATGCCGTGCTCCATCGCCCGACGCGCGGCGGCCTCGGCGGCGAGCTGCGCGGCGAACGGGGTCGACTTGCGGGAGCCCTTGAAGCCCACCTGGCCGGACGAGGCCCAGGAGATGACCGCACCGGTCGGGTCCGTGATGGACACGATGGTGTTGTTGAAGGTGCTCTTGATGTGCGCCTGCCCGTGGGCGACGTTCTTGCGTTCCTTGCGCCGGACCTTCTTGACGGCGGCTCCGGCACGAGCCTTCGGTGGCATAAGTCTGTGCGCTCCTAGTTACTTCTTGCCGGGCTTCTTCTTGCCGGCGACGGTCCGCTTCGGGCCCTTCCGGGTCCGCGCGTTGGTCTTGGTCCGCTGGCCACGGACGGGTAGGCCCCGGCGGTGCCGGATACCCGCGTAGGAGCCGATCTCGACCTTGCGGCGGATGTCAGCGGCGACCTCGCGGCGCAGGTCGCCTTCTACCTTGTAGTTGCCCTCGATGTGGTTGCGGAGCTGGACCAGCTCCTCATCCGTGAGGTCCCGGGCGCGCTTGTCCGGCGAGATGCCGGTGGCGGCGAGCGTCTCCAGGGCACGGGTACGACCGACCCCGAAGATGTAGGTGAGCGCGATCTCCATCCGCTTCTCGCGGGGGAGGTCGACGCCGACTAGACGTGCCATGTGCGGGCGTACTCCTCGTGATGTTGTGGCGGAGGTCTGGACCCGTCCCACCCCGCTACCGGCCGTCCCGTCCTTCCGACGCTGTCAGCGCCGGCGACCGGGATCGGTCGTGCCCGAGCGGGCCCCGGCCTCCGACCGGGGGTCAACCACGATTGAGTACGCGCTGCGTACCGCTCGCGGCTGGAACGAGCTGATGATGTGCTGTCTGGATCTGCGGTCCGGACCGATCCGACCGGCCGTGTCACGACCGGTGGGACTGGTTCAGCCCTGGCGCTGCTTGTGGCGCGGGTCGCTGCAGATGACCATGACCCGGCCGTGCCGGCGGATCACCCGGCACTTGTTGCAGATCCTCTTGACGCTCGGCTTGACCTTCACGGTTGCCTTACTTCCCATCTGGCCCGGTGGCGCGACCACGCGCGACGCCGGACGTCGAAGACGGACACGGGGACGTCCCGGCCGTCGTCAGGATTACTTGTAGCGGTAGACGATGCGCCCGCGGGTCAGGTCGTACGGCGAGAGCTCGACGACGACCCGGTCCTCCGGCAGGATACGGATGTAGTGCTGCCGCATCTTGCCGCTGATGTGAGCCAGCACCTTGTGGCCGTTCGCGAGCTCCACCCGGAACATTGCGTTCGGCAGGGGCTCGATGACCCGACCCTCGATCTCGATGGCTCCGTCTTTTTTCGGCATGTCCTCCGCTGTCCTGACGTCGGTTACTCCGGACGGCCCACAACGTCTTACACGGGCATCCGACCGAGATCGGAAGGCCCGCGCCAGCCGCGGCTCCGACTCCCACCGAAGCGCGTAGTGGGCATGCCGGAGTGGACGCTGTGCGCCGATCTGAAAGTGTACGCCCGAGTGCGGGCCGTCGCCAAACCGGCCACCCCGCCCGTCACCCGGAGGAAGGAAAACGGACACCGAGTGTCGTGTCCCCCGCCGGCGCCGGCTCCGGCCCGCCCGACCCGCGAGGACCGTCGCGTCACGGTCGGACTTCGCCCTGCCGGCCGGGGCTCCGCCGGTCCGCCCGTCCCCTGTTCGCCGGCGACGGCGTGGCCGGGGTCGGCGTGCGCCCGGAGCAGTCACCCCACCAGACGCTGTCGAGCTGATGGCGCAGATGAATCAGGGCCGCGCAGCCGCCCCGCACCCGTCCGGCGACCTGGTCCCGGCCCGGACAGCTTCCCGGCCGACCCGGCTCCGGCGCTTCACAGCGGACCGACCTCGCCCCGCCAGGCCGGCGCGACCCGGTCCCAGCCCACCAGCCGGCTGAGTCGTTTGCGTCATCAGCTCCACAGCACACCAGCTCGGCCCTTACCCGCCGGGCCGCACCCTTTGTCCGGGTCGGCGCGATCGGCCCGGGCCGGATCAGGAGGCGGCGGACTCGGCCGGCTGCCGGGCGGTGACCAGGTCGCCCAGTCGGGCCCGCCCGCCGTCGAAGGCGGTCAGCACCCAGACCCCGTCGGACAGCAGCGCCATCGAGTGCTCCACGTGCACCGCCATCGACCGGTCCCGGGTGACGACCGTCCAGCCGTCGGCCAGCTCGACGGTACGCGGCGACCCCATCGTGATCATCGGCTCGATGGCCAGCGCCAGGCCCGGCACCAGGCGCGGGCCCTTGCCCGGCCGCCCGTGGTTGAGCACGTGCGGGTCCTGGTGCATCTCAGTGCCGATGCCGTGCCCGCCGTAGCCGTCGACGATGCCGTACCGGCCGCCCTTGCGGACCGCGTTCTCCACCGCGTGCGAGATGTCGGTCAGCCGGCCCCTGCCGCTGGCGGCGCCCCGCGCGGCGGCGGCGATCCCGGCCCACATGGCGTCCTCCGCCACCTCGGCCATCTTCAGCAGCGCCGGGTCAACCTCGCCCACGCCCACGGTGATCGCGGCGTCGCCGTGCCAGCCGTTCAGCACCGCGCCGCAGTCGATGGAGATCACGTCGCCGTCGCGGAGCACCTGCTGCGCCGACGGGATGGCGTGCACCACCTGCTCATTGACCGACGAGCAGATGGAGGCGGGGAAGCCGTGGTAGCCCTTGAACGAGGGGACGGCCCCGGCCTCGCGGATCGTCGACTCGGCGATCGCGTCCAGGTCTGCGGTGCTGACCCCCGGGGCGACGGCCTCCCGCATCCGACGCAGGGCCTCGGCGACCACCAGGCCGGCGGCCCGCATCTTCTCGATCTGGTCGGGGGTCTTCAGCTGGATGTCCAGCTGGGGACGGCGCATGGAGCGAATACCTTTCGTTGCCGGACAGCGATCAGCGGGGCACGTCGCACGTACCCCGCTGATCGCACTCTATCCGCCGGAGCCCGGCAGGACCTCAGCCGCCGTACGACCGCAGCGCGTCGATGGCGCGGACCGTGACGTCCTCCACCGGCCCGGTGGCGTCGATCCCGACCAGCTTGTTCTGGGCGCCGTAGTAGTCGACCAGCGGCGCCGTCTTCTCGGCGTACTCCCGCAGGCGGGCCGCGATCGTCTCCGGCTTGTCGTCGTCCCGCTGGAACAGCTCGGCACCACAGCGGTCGCAGATGCCCTCGCGGGTGGTGGCGTCGAACTCGACGTGCCAGATCTTGCCGCAGCCGCGGCAGGTGCGCCGGCCGGAGAGCCGCCGGATCACCTCGTCGTCGTCGACGACCAGCTCCAGCACCAGGTCCAGCCCGGTGCCGAGGTCCGCGAGGAGCTTGTCCAGCGCGGCGGCCTGCGGCGTCGTCCGCGGGAAGCCGTCGAGCAGGAAGCCGTCGGCGGCGTCCGGCTCGGCGAGCCGGTCCCGGACCATGTTGATGGTGACCTCGTCCGGGACCAGCTTGCCGGCGTCCATGTACCGCTTGGCCTCGACGCCCAGCGGCGTGCCCTGCGAGACGTTCGCCCGGAAGATGTCACCGGTCGAGATCTTCGGCACCGAGAGGTGCGCGGCGACGAACTCCGCCTGTGTGCCCTTGCCCGCGCCCGGCGGGCCAACCAGAACGAGTCGCATCTACCGCAGGAACCCTTCGTAGTTCCGCTGCATGAGTTGGCTCTCGATCTGCTTCACGGTCTCCAGACCGACGCCGACCATGATGAGCACAGCGGTGCCGCCGAACGGGAAGTTCTGGAACTGCTGGCTGTTCAGCCAGATGAAGAAGAAGTTCGGCAGGATCGCGACGATGCCCAGGTAGAGCGCGCCCGGCAGGGTGATCCGGCTGAGGATGAAGTCCAGGTAGTCGGCGGTCGGCTTGCCGGGGCGGATGCCCGGCACGAAGCCGCCGTACTTCTTCATGTTGTCCGCGACCTCGGTCGGGTTGAACGTGATCGACACGTAGAAGTACGTGAAGAAAATGATCAACAGGAAGTAGAGCGCGATGTAGATCGGGCTGCTCGGGTCGACCAGGTTGTTCTGGATCCAGGCCTGGGTCTTGCCCGGGTTGGTCTGGTCGAAGAACTGCAGCCCCAGCTGCGGCAGGTAGAGCAGCGACGAGCCGAAGATGACCGGGATGACACCCGCCTGGTTGACCTTCAGCGGGATGTAGGTCGAGGTGCCGCCGTACATCCGCCGGCCGATCATCCGCTTGGCGTACTGCACCGGGATGCGGCGCTGCGCCTGCTCGATGAAGCAGACCGCGGTGATGACCAGCAGCACCAGCACGAGCACCAGGCCGAACTTGGCCCAGCCCTCGTTGGTCTTGATCTTCCAGCCCTCGCTGGGGAGGCGGGCCGCGATCGAGGTGAAGATGAGGACGGACATGCCGTTGCCGACGCCGCGGTCGGTGATCAGCTCACCGAGCCACATCACCATGCCGGTGCCCGCGGTCATCGTCATGACCAGGATGGACAGGGTGAGCCAGTTCGGGATGCCGGTGCCCTCAGGCACGATCGGGAACTGGTCGCAGCGGTTCTGGAACAGCTGCCCGGAGCGGGCCAGCGCCACGAAGGCCGACGACTGGAGGATGCCCAACCCGAGGGTCAGGTAGCGGGTGTACTGGGTGATCTTCGCCTGGCCGGCCTGGCCCTCCTTGCGGAGGTGCTCCAGCCGCGGGATGACCACGGTGAGCAGCTGCAGGATGATCGACGCGGTGATGTAGGGCATGATGCCCAGCGCGAAGACCGAGAGCTGCAGCAGTGCGCCGCCGGAGAAGAGGTCCAGCAGGTTCAGCACTCCGGTGCTCTGACCCTGGAGGGTGTCGAGGCACTTCTGCACGTTGCCGTACGAGACGCCGGGGCTGGGCAGAGTGGCGCCGAGCCGGTAGACCGCGATGATGCCTACTGTGAACAGCAGCTTCTTGCGCAGGTCAGGCGTACGGAACGCACTGAGAAAGGCGGACAGCAACTTCTTCCTCCTGCGCGAGGCGGGCCGCCGGTGATCCCTGGCGGGGGCGGGGTGGGTGCCGGGCGAGTGCCCGATATCCATAGCTGGGAAGGGACTCTAACAGCCCGGTCCCGGTCCGGGCAGATGTGCCCGGCTACATAAACCGAATCCGATGTTACCCGGCGCACACATGCCTGGTAGACCACGGCGCCCGCCCAGTTGGGGACAACTGAGCGGGCGCCATGGGTCGTGCCTTACAGCTCGGTGACGGAGCCACCGGCAGCGGTGATCTTCTCCTTGGCCGACGCGCTGAAACCGTGCGCCGACACCTGGAGGGCCACACCGCCGAGGTCGCCGGTGCCGAGGACCTTGACCGGCTGGCCCTTGCGGACCGCGCCGACCTCGACCAGCTCCTGCGGGCCGACCTGGCCGCCGTTCGGGAAGAGCTCGGCGAGCCGGTCCAGGTTGACCACCTGGAAGACGACCTTGAACTTGTTCTTGAAGCCCTTCATCTTCGGCAGGCGCATGTGGATGGGCATCTGCCCACCCTCGAACGCCGCCGAGATGTTCTTGCGGGCCTTGGAACCCTTGGTACCGCGACCGGCGGTCTTGCCCTTGGAGCCCTCACCGCGACCCACCCGGGTCTTCGCGGTCTTGGCACCCGGGGCCGGGCGCAGGTGGTGAACCTTGATCGTCATTACTCGACCTCCTCGACCTTCACGAGGTGGTTGACCGTGAAGATCATGCCGCGAATCTCGGGCCGGTCCTCCTTGACCACCACGTCGTTGATCCGCTTCAGACCGAGCGAACGCAGCGAGTCACGCTGGTTCTGCTTGGTGCCGATGCCGGACCGGACCTGGGTGACCTTCAGGCGTGCCATCAGGACGCCACCCCCGCCCGCGACGCCAGCATGGCGGCCGGCGCGACATCCTCCACCGGCAGACCACGACGGGTCGCGACGGCCTCGGGGGACTCGAGCCCCTTCAGCGCCGCCACCGTGGCGTGCACGATGTTGATCGGGTTCGACGAGCCGAGGCTCTTGGAGAGCACGTCGTGGATGCCCGCGCACTCCAGCACGGCACGCACCGGGCCACCAGCGATGACACCGGTACCGGCCGACGCCGGCTTGAGCAGCACGACGCCGGCAGCGGCCTCGCCCTGCACCGGGTGCGGGATCGACTGGCCGATCCGCGGCACCTTGAAGAAGTGCTTCTTGGCCTCCTCGACACCCTTGGCGATCGCCGCGGGCACCTCCTTGGCCTTTCCGTAGCCCACGCCGACCGTGCCGTCGCCGTCGCCCACGATCACCAGGGCGGTGAAGCTGAAGCGACGACCACCCTTCACGACCTTGGCGACGCGGTTGATCGCGACGACCCGCTCGAGGTGCGGGGTCTTCTCGACGGGCGCGTTTCCGCGGCCGCCCTCACGGCGGTTGTCGCGGCGACCACCCTCGTTGCCACCGGACCCGCCGCCACGGCGCTGTTGACCTGGCATCAGCAGCCTTCCTTATCTCTCGTGACGGGGTTTCTAGAACTCGAGCCCGGCTTCGCGGGCGGCGTCGGCAAGCGCGGCGACCCGCCCCGCGTACCGGTTGCCACCGCGGTCGAAGACGACCTTGGAGACGCCGGCGGCCTTGGCGCGCTCGGCGAGCAGGGCGCCGACCTTGCCGGCCAGGGCGCTCTTGTCGCCCTCCGCACCACGCAGCGACGCGTCCAGGGTCGAGGCCGACGCCAGGGTGTGACCCTTGGTGTCGTCCACGATCTGGGCGACCATGTGCCGCAGGGAGCGGGTGACCACCAGGCGGGGACGCTCGGCGGTGCCGCTGACGTTCTTGCGGACCCGGAAGTGCCGGCGCGCACGCCCGACGGCACGCTTGGCGGCGACGCCGCGGCGGCGCTTGAGCAGCGTGGCGCTCACTTCTTACCTGCCTTTCCAGCCTTGCGGCGGATGACCTCGCCCTGGTACTTCACGCCCTTGCCCTTGTAGGGCTCCGGCGGGCGGATCTTCCGGATGTTGGCGGCGACCTCACCGACCTGCTGCTTGTCGATGCCGGCCACGTGGAACAGGGTCGGCTTCTCCACCGTGAAGGTGATGCCGTTCGGAGCCGGCACCAGCACCGGGTGCGAGAACCCGAGCGCGAACTCGAGATCCTTGCCCTTGGCGGTGACGCGGTAACCCGTACCGGCGATCTCCAGGCTCTTGCGGTAGCCCTCGGTCACACCGACGATCATGTTGGCGACCAGGGTACGGCTGAGGCCGTGCAGTTCCTTGGCCTTGCGCTCGTCGTTCGGCCGGTTGACGTGCACCTGGCCGTCCTCGCCACGCTCCGCCGTGATCGGCTCGGCGAGCGTGTGCGCCAGCTCGCCCTTGGGGCCCTTGACCTTCACGGTCTGGCCGTCGATCGTGATGTCGACGCCGGCCGGTACCGGGATCGACTTACGTCCAATACGCGACATTTCTACCTGTCTCCCGTTACCAGACGAAGGCGAGGACTTCCCCGCCAACGCTCCGCTTGCGGGCCTGCCGGTCGGTGAGCAGCCCCTGGGACGTCGAAATGATCGCCACGCCCAGCCCGCCGAGCACCCGCGGGAGCCCGTCCGACTTGGCGTACACCCGGAGACCGGGCTTGGACACGCGCTTGATGCCGGCCAGGCTCCGCTCGCGGTTCTGGCCGTACTTCAGCTCGACGACCAGTCGCTTGCCGACGGCGCCCTCCTCGGGCTCCTCGACCGACCAGGTGGCGATGTAACCCTCGGCCTTGAGGACCTCGGCGATGTTCGCCTTGATCTTCGAGTAGGGCATCTTCACCTGGTCGTGGTACGCCTGGTTGGCGTTACGCAGACGCGTGAGCATGTCTGCGATCGGGTCGGTCATCGTCATGAATTCGTCAGCCTTTCTCGCCGGGGTTCCCGGGGCGTTCCGCCCCGGGCCTACGGCGAAGAGCAATAGCTATTACCAGGAAGCCTTGGACACGCCGGGCAGCTCACCGCGGTGGGCCATCTCCCGGATGCACACCCGGCAGAGACCGAACTTGCGGTAGACCGCCTTCGGACGACCACACCGCTGGCAGCGGGTGTACGCGCGAACCGAGAACTTCGGCTTCGCGGCCGCCTTGATGATCAGCGCCTTCTTGGCCATCTCAGTTCTCCTTGAACGGGAAGCCCAGGAGCTTGAGCAGCGCCCGGCCATCGTCGTCGGTCGTGGCGGTCGTGACCACCGTGATGTCCATGCCCCGCTGGCGATCGATCTTGTCCTGATCGATCTCGTGGAACACCGACTGCTCGGTCAGACCGAACGTGTAGTTGCCGTGCCCGTCGAGCTTGCGACCGTCGAGACCGCGGAAGTCACGGATACGCGGCAGCGCGATCGACAGCAGCCGGTCCAGGAACTCCCACATCCGGTCGCCGCGCAGGGTCACCTTCGCGCCGATCGGCATGCCCTCACGCAGCTTGAACTGCGCGATGGACTTGGTCGCCCGCCGCACCTGCGGCTTCTGGCCGGTGATCGTGGCGAGGTCGCGGACCGCGCCGTCGATCAGCTTGGCGTCGCGAGCAGCCTCGCCGACACCCATGTTGACGACGATCTTGACCAGCCGCGGAACCTGCATGGGGTTCGCGTAGCTGCGCTGCTCCTGCAGCTGCGCCACGATCTCGTTACGGTACCGCTCCTTGAGGCGCGGCATGGTCTTGGTTTCGGTAGCCGTGGTCATCACAGGTCCTTACCGGTGCTACGCGCGATGCGGACCTTCTGGCCGTTGTCGTCGATCCGGTACCCGACGCGGGTCGGGTTCCCGTCGGAGTCCAGGACCTGCACGTTGGAGACGTGGATCGGGGCCTCCTGGGTGACGATGCCACCGGTCTTGGCGCCACGCTGGGTGGTGCTGATGCGGGTGTGCTTCTTGACCCGGTTCACGCCCTCGACCAGGACCTTGTCCTGCCGCGGGTAGGCCGCGATGACCTTGCCCTTGGCACCCTTGTCCTTGCCGGCGATGACGACGACCGTGTCGCCCTTCTTGACCTTCACGGTCACAACACCTCCGGCGCGAGAGAGATGATCTTCATGAACCGCTTGTCCCGCAGCTCCCGACCCACCGGGCCGAAGATACGGGTACCGCGCGGGTCCCCGCCGTCCTTGATGATGACGGCGGCGTTCTCGTCGAAGCGGATGTACGAGCCGTCCGGCCGCCGCCTCTCCTTGGCGGTGCGGACGACGACGGCCTTGACGACGTCGCCCTTCTTGACACCGGCACCCGGGATCGCGTCCTTGACCGTGGCCACGATGACGTCGCCGATGCTCGCGTAGCGCCGACCGGAGCCACCGAGAACCCGGATGCACAGGATCTCCCGGGCACCCGTGTTGTCGGCGACGCGCAGTCGCGACTCCTGCTGAATCACGTCTATCTCCTATGTCTGCCGGTTCTCCGGCCGCCCGGAGGCGGCCGGAGCCTGGCGGAACGTGCGCCCGACCGATACCGGCCGAGCTCGAGCCTTCGCTACTTGGCCTTCTCGAGGATCTCCACGAGCCGCCACCGCTTGGTGGCGGAGAGCGGCCGGGTCTCCATGATCAGGACCCGGTCGCCGATACCGGCCGAGTTCTGCTCGTCGTGCACCTTCAACTTGCTGGTACGGCGCATGATCTTGCCGTACAGCGCGTGCTTGACCCGGTCCTCGACCTCGACCACGACGGTCTTTTCCATCTTGTCGCTGACCACGAGGCCCTCACGCACCTTACGGCGGGCCCGCGCGGCGGCGGTGGTGTTCTCGCTCATGATGCAGTCACCTCAGTCGGCGCGGCCGAGAGACCCAGCTCGCGCTCACGCATGATCGTGTAGATCCGGGCGATCTCCCGACGGATGACCTGCAGCCGCCGGTTGTTGTCCAGCTGCCCGGTTGCGGCCTGCACGCGGAGGTTGAACAGCTCCGCCTTGGCCTCACGCAGCTTCGTGACCAGCTCCTCCTCGGAGAGCTCACGCAGCTCGGAAGGCTTGACGCCCGCTGCCATCAGGATTCACCCACTTCGCGCGTAACAATGCGGCACTTCATCGGGAGCTTGTGGATCGCGCGACGCATCGCCTCTCGCGCGATCTGCTCGTTGGGGAAGGACATCTCGAAGAGAACCCGCCCCGGCTTGACGTTGGCGACCCACCACTCGGGCGAGCCCTTACCGGAACCCATGCGGGTTTCCGCCGGCTTCTTGGTGAGGGCCTGGTCCGGGAAGATCGTGATCCAGACCTTGCCACCACGCTTGATGTGGCGGGTCATCGCGATACGGGCCGACTCGATCTGGCGGTTGGTCACGTACGCCGGCTCGAGAGCCTGGATCCCGAACTCGCCGAACACCACCCGGTTACCACCCTTGGACGCGCCGTGGCGGTCCGGGTGGTGCGGCTTGCGGAAGCCCTTCGGGGGCTTGCGCGGCATCAGCATCTGTCAGCCCTCCTGCTGCGTTTCTGCCGGCTGAGTAGCGGCGGGAGCGGACGCGGCCGACGCGACAGCGCCTGCGTCCACTGGCTCGCCGCTCGGCGTCTCGGCCTGCTGAGCGATGGTGGTCGCAGCAGCCCGGCCGGCCTCGGTGCCACCGGCGGTCGTGCCGGACGAACCCGACCGGCCACGGCGCGGCCGCTCGGGGCGGTCGCCGCGGTCACGGCGCGGGCGGGACGGACCGGCCTCGGCCGGAGCCTCCCGGCCCGGGACGGCGTCGCCCTTGTAGATCCAGACCTTCACGCCGATCCGGCCGAAGGTGGTACGGGCCTCGAAGAAGCCGTACTCGATGTTGGCCCGCAGCGTGTGCAGCGGAACGCGACCCTCGCGGTAGAACTCGGTCCGGCTCATCTCGGCACCGCCGAGACGACCCGACACCTGGACCCGGATGCCCTTGCAGACCGGGTTCTTCATCGCCGACTGCATCGCCTTGCGCATCGCCCGACGGAAGCTGACCCGGCTGGAGAGCTGCTCGGCGACGCCCTGGGCGACCAGCTGCGCGTCCGACTCGGGGTTCTTCACCTCGATGATGTTCAGCTGCACCTGCTTGCCGGTGAGCTTCTCCAGCTCGCCGCGGATCCGGTCGGCCTCCGCACCCTTGCGGCCGATGACGATGCCCGGCCGGGCGGTGTGGATGTCCACGCGGACCCGGTCACGGGTGCGCTCGATGTCGACCTTGGAAATGCCGGCACGCTCGAGGCCCTTGGACATCATCCGGCGGATCTTGACATCCTCGCCGATGTAGTCCTTGTAGAGCTTGTCCGCGAACCAGCGGGACTTCCAGTCGGTCGAGATGCCGAGCCGGAACCCAGTGGGGTGAACCTTCTGACCCATTACTCGGCGCCCTCCGTCTTGCTCTCCGTCTCAGCGGCCTCGGCCTGCTTCGCCGGGGCGGCCTTCTTCGCGGCGGCCTTCTTCGGCGCAGCCGGCGCGACCGCCTCGACCGCCAAGGTGATGTGGCAGGTGCGCTTGCGGATCCGGTACGCCCGGCCCTGCGCCCGCGGCCGGAACCGCTTCATGGTCGGGCCCTCGTCGACGAACGCCTCGCTGACGAGCAGCGCGTCGGGGTCCAGCCGCTCGTTGTTCTCCGCGTTGGCGATCGCGCTCGCGAGCACCTTGTACACCTGCTCGCTCGCAGCCTGCGGCGCGAACTGCAGCACCGTGAGCGCCTCCTTCGCGGGCAGGCCGCGGACGAGGTTGACCACCCGGCGCGCCTTCATCGGCGAGATGCGCACGTGCCGCGCAACCGCCCGCGCGCCCGGAAGCACCGGAGCGTCGCCCTTTCCTGGCATCGCTGTAACCCCTTGTTCCTCTATCCGTATGCCCGCGGCGTCAGCGCCGACGGCTCTTCCGGTCGTCCTTCTCGTGACCCTTGAACGTGCGGGTCAGCGCGAACTCGCCGAGCTTGTGCCCGACCATCGCCTCGGTCACGAACACCGGGACGTGCTTGCGTCCGTCGTGCACGGCGATCGTGTGACCCAGCATCTCCGGGATGATCGTCGAGCGCCGCGACCAGGTCTTAATGACGTTCTTCGAGCCCTTGTCGTTCTGCGTCTCCACCTTCTTGAGCAGGTGGTCGTCGACGAACGGGCCCTTCTTCACGCTGCGAGGCATGTCTTATCTCCCTCAGCCGCGCTTACGCGTGGCGTAGCGACGGCGGACGATCAGCCGGTCACTCGGCTGGCCCTTACGACGGGTGCGGCCCTCGGGCTTACCCTGCGGGTTGACCGGGTGGCGACCGCCGGAGGTCTTACCCTCACCACCACCGTGCGGGTGGTCGACCGGGTTCATCGCCACACCACGGACGGTCGGGCGCCTGCCCTTCCACCGCATGCGGCCGGCCTTGCCCCAGTTGATGTTCGACTGGTCGGCGTTGCCGATCTCGCCGATGCTGGCGCGGCAGCGCACGTCCACCCGCCGGATCTCACCGGACGGCATGCGGAGGGTCGCGTACACACCCTCGCGGCCGAGCAGCTGGATGCCGACGCCGGCCGAGCGGGCCAGCTTGGCGCCGCCGCCCGGACGAAGCTCCACGTTGTGGATCGTCGTACCGACCGGGATGTTGCGCAGCGGCAGGTTGTTGCCCGGCTTGATGTCGGCACCCGGACCGGACTCGACGCGGTCGCCCTGCTTCAGGTCCTTCGGCGCGATGATGTACCGCTTCTCGCCGTCGGCGTAGTGCAGCAGCGCGATGCGCGCGGTGCGGTTCGGGTCGTACTCGATGTGCGCGACCTTCGCCGGCACGCCGTCCTTGTCGACCCGCTTGAAGTCGATCAGACGGTACTGCCGCTTGTGGCCGCCACCGTGGTGCCGGGTGGTGATCCGGCCGTGGGCGTTGCGTCCGCCCTTCTTCGGCAGCGGAGCCAGCAGCGACTTCTCGGGCGTCGACCGGGTGATCTCGGCGAAGTCGGCGACGCTGGAGCCACGCCGGCCCGGCGTCGTCGGCTTGTACTTACGGATAGCCATTGTCTACACCCCTCAGCTGACCGGGCCGCCGAAGGCCTCGATACGGTCACCGTCAGCCAGCTTCACGATCGCCCGCTTGGTCGCCTTGCGCTGACCGAAGCCGGTCTTGGTGCGCTTGCGCTTGCCCTCGCGGTTGAGCGTGTTGACCGTCAGGACGCGGACGTTGAAGATCTGCTGGATAGCGATCTTGATCTCGGTCTTGTTGGCGTCCGGGTGCACCAGGAAGGTGTACCAGTTCCGGTTCAGCTCGCTGTAGCTCTTCTCCGAGACGACCGGCGCGACGATGATGTCGCGCGGATCGGCGATCGTGCTCACTTGCCACCCTCCTCGGTGGTCTCGGCGGGAACGCCCAGGAACTCGTCCAGGGCCTCCTTGGTGAAGACCACGTCGTCGGCCACCAGCACGTCGTACGTGTTGAGCTGGCCGGCCTCGATCAGGTGCACCCGCGGCTCGTTGCGCAGCGACACCCAGTTCAGCTCGTCGGCGCTGCTCAGCACGACCAGGACCCGACGGGCCTCGGTCAGCTTCGCCAGCGTGGCCAGAGCGGCCTTGGTCGACGGCTTCTCGCCCGAGACGAAGGCCTCGACGACGTGCACCTGGCCGGCGCGCGCCCGGTCGGAGAGGGCGCCACGCAGGGCGGCAGCCTTCATCTTCTTGGGGGTGCGCTGGCTGTAGTCACGCGGGACCGGGCCGTGCACCACGCCACCGCCGGCGAACTGCGGCGCGCGGATCGAGCCCTGCCGGGCACGACCGGTGCCCTTCTGCTTGTACGGCTTCTTGCCGCCACCGGCGACCTCGCCGCGGGTCTTGACCTTGTGCGTGCCCTGCCGGGCCGCCGCGAGCTGGGCCACCACGACCTGGTGCATCAGCGCGAGGTTGGCCTGGACGTCGAAGATGTCGGCCGGCAGCTCGACGGAGCCGCTCTTGGCGCCCTCGACGTTGCGGACGTCAACGGTGGTCACTTGGCCGCACCGCCCTTCTTCACCTTGGTCTTGGCCGCGGTACGGACCAGGACCAGCGCGCCCTTGGGGCCGGGGATGGCACCACGGACGAGCAGGAGGTTGTTCTCGGTGTCGACCGCCTGGACGGTCAGGTTCTGGACGGTGTAGCGCACGCCACCCATCCGGCCGGCCATCCGGGTGCCCTTGAAGACGCGACCCGGGGTGGCGCAGGCGCCGATGGAGCCCGGCGAGCGGTGCTTGCGCTCCACACCGTGGCTGGCGCGCAGACCGTGGAAGCCGTGCCGCTTCATCGGGCCGGCGTAGCCCTTGCCCTTGGTCTTGCCGGTGACGTCGATGGCGACGCCGGCCGGGAACTCCTCGACCGTGACCTCCTGGCCCGGCGAGTAGTCCGCGGCGTCCGAGGTGCGCAGCTCGACGATGTGCCGGCGCGGCGCCACGTCCGCCTTCGCGTAGTGCCCGCCCAGCGGCTTCTTGACCTTGCGCGGGTCGATCGTGCCGTAGGCGAGCTGGACCGCGGAGTAACCGTCCTTCTCGGCGCTACGAACCTGGCTGACGACGCACGGGCCGGCCTGAACCACGGTCACCGGGACAACGCGGTTGTTGTCCCAGACCTGGGTCATGCCGAGCTTTGCGCCCAGGATCCCCTTGACTTGCCTGTCCATTTGTCCGGTCCCTACAGCTTGATCTCGATGTCGACGCCAGCCGGCAGGTCGAGGCGCATGAGCGAGTCGACCGTCTTCGGGGTCGGGTCGATGATGTCGATCAGCCGCTTGTGCGTGCGCATCTCGAAGTGCTCGCGCGAGTCCTTGTACTTGTGCGGCGAGCGGATAACGCAGAAACGGTTGATCTCCGTGGGCAGCGGCACCGGGCCTGCGACCTGCGCCCCGGTACGCGTCACCGTCTCGACGATCTTCCGAGCCGAGGAGTCGACGACCTCGTGGTCATAGGCCTTGAGCCGGATGCGGATCTTCTGTCCCGCCATGGTGGCTTCTGTTCCTTCTCTCGATGCCGCTGTGTTGCGGGCGCCTGTACCGGCTGGTACAGGCCCACTTCGCCGACCCCCGCGGTCGGGCGTGTCGCGCCCTCGGGCCAGGCTCCGCCCCGGGACTCCGGAGCGATTCTCAGACCACACGGTGGGTCAAGGCGCCGATCGCATCACAGCGATCTGGACGCCGTGCGAGGGTGGTTGACCGCCAGGGGCGATCAACCACCCTACGCGCGACTGCTGGTCTCCCGGAGGTCCAGCTTTCACCGGACGCAGGTGACTAACCGTCGTTACGCAACCTGACTAGTATGCCGCACGACCGGCGGCCACGCTAATCGGGGTTACCCAGCTCACTTGAGGATGTTGGTGACGCGACCAGCGCCGACCGTACGACCACCCTCGCGGATCGCGAACTTGAGGTTCTCCTCCATGGCGATCGGCTGGATCAGCTTCACGGTCATGGTGGTGTTGTCGCCCGGCATGACCATCTCGGTGCCCTCGGGCAGCGTGACGACGCCGGTGACGTCCGTGGTCCGGAAGTAGAACTGCGGACGGTAGTTCTGGAAGAACGGGGTGTGCCGGCCGCCCTCCTCCTTGGAGAGGATGTAGACCGTCGCCTCGAACTCGGTGTGCGGGGTGCTGGTGCCCGGCTTGATGACGACCATGCCGCGCTCGACGTCCTCGCGCTTGATGCCGCGCAGCAGCAGACCGACGTTCTCACCCGCACGGGCCTCGTCGAGCAGCTTGCGGAACATCTCGATGCCGGTGCAGACCGTCTTCTGCGACTTCTCGCGGATGCCGACGATCTCCACCTCCTCGTTCGGCTTGAGGATGCCGCGCTCGGCGCGACCGGTGACGACGGTGCCACGACCGGTGATCGTGAAGACGTCCTCGATCGGCATGAGGAACGGCTTCTCGGTCTCGCGCTCCGGCTGCGGAATCGCGGTGTCGACAGCGTTCATCAGGTCCAGGAGCTTGCCGGTCCACTCGGGGTCACCCTCGAGGGCCTTCAGCGCCGAGACCCGGACGACCGGCAGGTCGTCACCCGGGTACTCCTGCGCCGACAGCAGCTCGCGGACCTCGAGCTCGACGAGCTCCAGGAGCTCCTCGTCGTCGACCATGTCGCTCTTGTTGAGCGCCACGACGATGTACGGCACACCGACCTGACGGGCCAGCAGCACGTGCTCGCGGGTCTGCGGCATCGGGCCGTCGGTCGCCGCCACCACCAGGATCGCGCCGTCCATCTGCGCGGCACCGGTGATCATGTTCTTGATGTAGTCGGCGTGACCCGGGCAGTCGACGTGCGCGTAGTGCCGCGCCTCGGTCTGGTACTCGACGTGCGCGATCGAGATCGTGATGCCGCGGGCCTTCTCCTCCGGCGCCTTGTCGATCTCGTCGAACGGCGTGTACGGGTTCAGGTCCGGGAACTGGTCGTGCAGGACCTTGGTGATGGCCGCCGTCAGCGTCGTCTTACCGTGGTCGATGTGACCAATGGTGCCGATGTTGACGTGCGGCTTAGTCCGCTCGAACTTCGCCTTCGCCACTGGTGTCCTCCTGTGGACTTCTTGGTTCGTTCGCCCCGGCGCGCCGATTGGCGCTTAGGACTCTGTCGACAGCCTTTCCGGCCTGGCGGCCGGAGAGCTTTGGTGGGTTCTGCGGCGATGAAGCCTACAGGCCCGGTCTCACGCAACCCGATCGTGGTGGCCGCGGGCGGGTGAAACCTCCCGCGACCGACCACGAATCACCTGCTCGGGGACGTTACTCGCCCGTTGCCTTCGCGATGATCTCCTTCGCGACGCTCTGCGGAACCTCGGCGTAGGAGTCGAACTGCATGCTGTAGCTAGCCCGGCCCTGGGTCTTCGACCGCAGGTCGCCGACGTAGCCGAACATCTCCGACAACGGCACCAGAGCCTTGACGATGCGGGCGCCACTGCGCTCCTCCATCGCCTGGATCAGGCCGCGGCGGGAGTTGAGGTCGCCGATGACGTCACCCATGTTCTCCTCAGGAGTGGTGACCTCAACGGCCATCATCGGCTCGAGCAATGCCGGGTCGGCCTTGCGGGCCGCGTCCTTCATCACCATCGAGCCGGCGATCTTGAATGCCATTTCCGACGAGTCGACCTCGTGGTACTGGCCGTCCAGCAGGGTCAGCTTGACACCGACCAGCGGGAAGCCGGCGAGGATGCCGTACTGCATCGCGTCCTGCGCACCCGCGTCCACCGATGGGATGAACTCCCGGGGGATACGGCCACCGGTGACGGCGTTGGCGAACTCGTAGGTCGGCGAGTCGTTGTCCAGCGGCAGCGGCTCGACGCTCACGATGACGCGGGCGTACTGGCCGGAACCACCGGTCTGCTTCTTGTGGGTGTACTCGACCTTGTCCACCTTGCGGCGGATGGTCTCGCGGTACGCCACCTGCGGCTTACCGATGTTGGCCTCGACGTTGAACTCGCGGCGCATCCGGTCGACCAGGATGTCCAGGTGCAGCTCGCCCATGCCGGAGATGACCGTCTGACCGGTCTCCTCGTCCAGCTTGACGCGGAAGGTCGGGTCCTCCTCGGCCAGCCGCTGGATGGCGGTGCTGAGCTTCTCCTGGTCGGCCTTGGTCTTCGGCTCGATGGCCACCTCGATGACCGGCTCGGGGAAGGTCATCGACTCGAGGATGACCGGGTTCGCCGGGTCGGACAGGGTGTCACCGGTGGTGGTCTGCTTGAGACCCTGCACCGCGATGATGTCGCCAGCCTGGGCCGAGCTGCGCTCTTCCCGCTTGTTGGCGTGCATCTGGTAGATCTTGCCGATCCGCTCCTTGCGGTCCTTGGTGGAGTTGACCACCTGGGTACCGGTCTCGACCACGCCGGAGTAGACCCGGACGTAGGTGAGCTTGCCGAGGTGCTTGTCGGTCTGGATCTTGAAGGCCAGGCCGGAGAAGGGCTCCGACTTGGACGGCTTCCGCTGCAACGGGGTCTCGCCGTCGGTGGCCGTACCCTCGATCGCCGGAACGTCCAGCGGCGACGGCAGGAAGTCGACGACGGCGTCAAGCATGGGCTGCACGCCCTTGTTCTTGAACGCCGAGCCGCAGAGCACCGGGTTGGCCTTGCTGGCGATGGTGGCCCGACGAATGGCGGCCTTGATCTCCTCGACGGAGATCTCCTCGCCCTCCAGGTACTTCTCCATCACCGAGTCGTCGACGTCGGCCAGGGTCTCCATCAGCTTCTCGCGCCACTCCGCCGCGGAGTCGGCCAGCTCGGCCGGGATCTCCTCGATGGCGTAGTCCTCACCCTTCTGGGTCTCCCCGCGCCAGGTGAGGGCGCGCATGCCGATCAGGTCGACGACACCGATGTGGTCGCCCTCGAGGCCGATCGGGATCTGGAGCACCAGCGGGGTGGCGTTGAGCCGGTCGATCATCATCTGCACGCAGCGGAAGAAGTCGGCGCCGGTCCGGTCGAGCTTGTTGACGAAGCACATCCGCGGGACGTGGTACTTGTCGGCCTGACGCCAGACGTTCTCCGTCTGCGGCTCCACGCCGGCGACACCGTCGTAGACCGCGACCGCACCATCCAGCACCCGCAGCGACCGCTCGACCTCGACCGTGAAGTCGACGTGACCGGGCGTGTCGATGATCTGGATCGTGTGGCCCTTCCACTCACACTTGGTGGCAGCGGAGGTGATGGTGATACCACGCTCCTGCTCCTGCTCCATCCAGTCCATGACGGCAGCGCCCTCGTGGACCTCACCGATCTTGTACGTGATACCGGTGTAGAACAGGATCCGCTCGGTGGTCGTGGTCTTACCGGCATCGATGTGCGCCATGATGCCGATGTTGCGTACGTTGGCGAGCGCGTCTGCGGCGGCCACTTCAATCCCTACTTATCGTCGTCTCGACTCAACTGGTGGCGGTTCCGGCGCCGGTCCGGCGCCGGAACCAGGGTGTTACCAGCGGTAGTGCGCGAAGGCCTTGTTCGACTCGGCCATCTTGTGCGTGTCCTCGCGCCGCTTGACGGCGGCACCCAGACCGTTGCTCGCGTCCAGCAGCTCGTTCATCAGCCGCTCGACCATGGTCTTCTCGCGACGGGCCTTGGAGTAGGTGACCAGCCAGCGCAGACCGAGGGTGGTCGCGCGGGCCGGACGCACCTCGACCGGCACCTGGTAGGTCGCGCCACCGACGCGGCGGCTGCGGACCTCGAGGGTCGGCTTGACGTTGTCCATCGCGCGCTTGAGCGTGACGACCGGGTCGGTGCCGCTCTTCTCGCGGCAGCCCTCCAGTGCGGCGTAGACGATGCGCTCGGCGAGCTGACGCTTGCCCCGCATCAGGATCTTGTTCACCAGCTGGGTGACCAACGGCGAGTTGTACACCGGGTCAGCGACCAGCGGCTTCCGCGGAGCGGGTCCCTTACGCGGCATGTCAGCTCTTCTCCTTCTTCGCGCCGTAACGGCTGCGCGCCTGCTTGCGGTTACGGACACCCTGGGTGTCCAGCGAACCGCGGACGATCTTGTAACGCACGCCGGGGAGGTCCTTCACCCGGCCGCCGCGGACGAGCACGATGGAGTGCTCCTGCAGGTTGTGACCGACGCCCGGGATGTAGGCGGTCACCTCGATCTGGCTGCTGAGCTTGACGCGAGCGACCTTGCGGAGCGCCGAGTTCGGCTTCTTGGGGGTGGTGGTGTACACGCGGGTGCACACACCGCGCCGCTGAGGACTGCCCTTCAGCGCCGGGGTCTTGGTCTTGGTCGTCTTGGCCTGGCGGCCCTTTCGGACCAGCTGCTGGATGGTGGGCACCGGGTTTCTCCGCTCCCTTCGGCCGCTCACGCGGCCGCGCCGTCTGCTCGTTAGCCGACCTGATGGACGGCTCTCCTACATTCCGACCAGGGCCACCTCACGGAGGTCCCGGCACCCGCGGTCGGGCGTGTCGCCCAGCTCACGGTCCCGGTGCCGTCGCTCGCGCGTCGCACCGGGTTCTGTTCGCCGGCACGCGGTGGACCGTGCGCCGGGTCTTGGACTGTGTCGTACGGCCGCTCGATCGCCGGATGAACCGCGACCCGCGCACGCACGAGTTGCCCGGGCGCGCCCGGGCACAAGGGGAAAGAGTACCTACCACAGCCTCGCAGGTCAAAACGGAATGGTCCGGCGGATCTCAAACCCCGCCGGTCGCCCGCCCCGTGGCGCCTGCTCGCCCGTGCTGGGCACCTACGGCTCCAAGTGTACCGGCTGCCCTCGGAAGCGGCCCGTCGCCCCCGCCGCGACCGCCGTCACGCGAACTGCAGCAGCAACGCCAGCCCCAGGCCCGCCAGGCAGAGCAGCAGACCCGTCGCCCCGCAGCTGATCCCGGCCGTGGCCAGCCCCCGCCCGGTGAACCGGACCGCCGGCGGCGGCGCCGCCCGCCCGATCTGCCGCCGGGCCAGCAGCCCGGCCACGATCGCGGCCGCCCCGGCCAGCGCGCCCGGCACGGTGAACGCGCCGGCCGCCCAGGCCCCGCCGTACCGCGCCGCCCCGACACCGAAGCAGACCACCAGCACCGACACCAGGATCGACACCACCCCGGCCACCAGCGAGCCCACCGCCGGACCGGAGGTCACCGCCGGCACGTCGAGATGGACCACCCCGAAAGGGGTACCCGGTACAGCATCGACCCGCTTGGGCGGTTTGGGCGCCTCCCGCGGCGGCGGGGGCAGCCAACCCGGACCGGCCGGCCAGCCGCTGCCCGGCACCCCACCGAGGTACGCACCCGCCGAAGACGGCCCCGGGTACGGCCCGGACCCCGGCGACAACTGCCCAGGGTGACCACCGGACACCTGACCCGGCTGCCCCGGCGACAACTGCCCGGGGTGACCACCGAAGGGCTGACCCGGCGACAACTGCCCGGGGTGCGCCGGCGCCGGCGGCGACGCGTACCCGATGGGGGTGGCCTCCGGCGGCGTGCCGGCGCCCGGGGTCGACCGGTCGCCCTCGGCGGCCCCCTGCGCCGACCAGGGCGACACGGGCACGGCGGTCGCGGGCGGGGCCGCACCGGCGGAACCGGGCGCGCCCGTCTCCGGGGGCCCGGCGGGCTGGCCGCCCGGGTCGGCTCCCGACGGCGGCGCCGGTTCCGTCACGTGGTCCTCCTGTCGACAAGCCAGATCCCTCGCCGCGCGACGGACACCGGCCAGGCTACCGCCGGCGCGCACCGCCCCGCAGGGCCCGCACGAGCACCGGCGCTCAGTCCACGTTCGGGGCGTAGTCCTGCCCGAACGGGGCGTCGGCCAGCCGGACCACGCCGATCACCACCAGCGTCACCACGGCGACCGCGACCAGCACCAGACCCGCCCAGGCCAGCCGCTCCCCCTGCCGCAGCCAGGCCGCGCCGGTGAGGTACCCGCCGGAGGCGTACGCCTCGCGCCGGGCCTGCCGGGCGAGCTGGAGTGCCACCGTCGCGGGCACCACCCCGCCGATGAACAGCCCGGTCAGCGCCCCGATCAGGCCCAGCGCGAAGACGGCGCGGGCCTTCGTCGCGGGCGCCGGGTCGGGGTCGAGCGGGTGGCGTGGCGGCTGGTGCGCCACGGGCAGCTGCCCGGGAGCGGTCGTCATACCCCCATCATGCCCGCCGGCGCACGCCGAAACCGGCCACCTCGGCCCCGAAGGCCGGCCCACCCCGGAACACGACGAGGCCCCCGGCGGTCACGCCGGGGGCCTCGTCGGTCGCTGCTTAGCGGTACGACCCGAAGTCGAAGTCGTCCAGCGGCACAGCCTGCCCGCTGGCCGGCCCGAAGCCGTAGTCGGTCTCCGGGTAGCCGGTCATCGAGTAGACCTTGGCCTTCGCCTCCTCGGTCGGCTCGACCCGGACGTTGCGGTACTTGCTGATGCCGGTACCGGCCGGGATGAGCTTACCGATGATCACGTTCTCCTTGAGGCCGACCAGCGAGTCGCTGCGCGAGTTGATCGCCGCGTCGGTCAGCACCCGGGTGGTCTCCTGGAAGGAGGCCGCCGAGAGCCAGGAGTCGGTGGCCAGCGAGGCCTTGGTGATACCCATCAGCACCGGGCGACCGGCGGCGGGCTCGCCACCCTCGCCGACGAGCCGGCGGTTCTCCGACTCGAACAGCGCCCGGTCGACCAGCACACCCGGCAGGAACTCGGTCGAGCCGGAGTCGATGACCGTCACCCGCTTGAGCATCTGGCGGATGATGATCTCGATGTGCTTGTCGTGGATGAGCACACCCTGCGAGCGGTAGACCTCCTGGACCTCCTGGGTCAGGTGGACCTGGACCGCACGCGGGCCGAGGATGCGCAGCAGCTCGTGCGGGTCAATGGTGCCCTCGGTGAGCTTCTCGCCGACCTCGACGTGGTCCCCGTCGTGGGTCCGCAGCTTGACCCGCTTGGAGATCTTGTCGTAGACGATCTCTTCGCTGCCGTCGTCCGGCACCACGATGATCTTCCGGGACCGCTCGCCGTCCTCGATCCGGACCCGGCCCGGGGTGTCGGCGATGGGCGCCTTGCCCTTCGGGATCCGGGCCTCGAAGATCTCCTGGACACGCGGCAGACCCTGGGTGATGTCCTCACCCGCGACACCACCGGTGTGGAAGGTACGCATCGTCAGCTGCGTACCCGGCTCACCGATCGACTGGGCGGCGATGATGCCGACCGCCTCGCCGATGTCGACCGACTTGCCGGTCGGCAGCGAGCGGCCGTAGCAGGCCGCGCAGACGCCCAGCTTCGACTCGCAGGTGAGCACGCTGCGCACCCGGACCGTCTCCACCCCGGCGGCGACGATCTTGTCGACCAGGATCGAGTTGAGGTCCTGACCGCGCTGCGCCACCACGGTGCCGTCCGGCCCCTTGATGTCGTCGGCCAGGGTCCGGGCGTGCACGCTGGTCTCGGCGTGCGTGTGCACGACCAGCTTGCTGTCCAGCCGCTCGCCGATCTGCATCGGGATCGCCCGGTCGGTGCCGCAGTCCTCCTCGCGGATGATCACGTCCTGCGAGACGTCCACCAGACGACGGGTCAGGTAACCCGAGTCGGCGGTCCGCAGCGCGGTGTCGGCGAGACCCTTACGGGCACCGTGCGTGGAGATGAAGTACTCCAGCACGGACAGACCCTCCCGGTAGCTGGCCTTGATCGGCCGCGGGATGATCTCGCCCTTCGGGTTGGCCACCAGACCACGGATCGCCGCGATCTGCCGGAGCTGGAGCAGGTTACCGCGGGCACCCGAGTGGATCATCTTCCACAGCGGGTTCTCCTGCGGCAGCGCGGTGTCCATCTCCTTGGCGACCTCGTTGGTCGCCTTGGTCCAGATCTCGATGAGCTCGCCGCGACGCTCCTCGGCGGTCATCAGACCACGCTGGTACTGCTTGTCGATCTGGTCGGCGTCCTTCTCGTACCGCGCCAGGATCTCCCGCTTGCGCGGCGGCGCGATGACGTCCTCCATGCCGATGGTGACCCCGGACCAGGTGGCCCAGTGGAAGCCAGCCTCCTTGAGCCCGTCCAGGGTGGCCGCGAGAGCCACCTTCGGGAAGCGCTCGGCGAGGTCGTTGACGATCGCGGAGAGCTGGCCCTTGCGGATCTCGTAGTTCACGAAGCGGTAGCCCTGCGGCAGCGTCTCGTTGAACAGGACCCGGCCCAGCGTGGTCTCCACGGTCAGCGGCTCACCCTCGACCCAGCCCTCGGGCGCGGCCCACGGCTCGGCGCCGGCGCCGTTGTCGACACCGACCACACCGCGCAGCCGGATCTTGACCGGGGTCTGCAGGTGCAGCTCGTTGGCGTCGAACGCCATCCGTGCCTCGGCGTCCGAGCTGAACGCCCGACCCTCGCCCTTGCCACCCGGAGTGAGGTGGGTGAGGTGGTAGAGACCGATGACCATGTCCTGGGTGGGCATGGTGACCGGCTTGCCGTCGGCCGGCTTGAGGATGTTGTTCGACGACAGCATCAGGATCCGCGCCTCGGCCTGGGCCTCGGCGGACAGCGGCACGTGCACCGCCATCTGGTCACCGTCGAAGTCCGCGTTGAACGCGGTGCAGACGAGCGGGTGGATCTGGATCGCCTTGCCCTCGACCAGCTGCGGCTCGAAGGCCTGGATGCCCAGGCGGTGCAGGGTCGGCGCGCGGTTCAGCAGCACCGGGTGCTCGCCGATGACCTCTTCCAGCACGTCCCACACGACCGGCCGCTGCCGCTCGACCATCCGCTTGGCGGACTTGATGTTCTGCGCGTGGTTGAGGTCCACCAGCCGCTTCATCACGAACGGCTTGAACAACTCCAGCGCCATCTGCTTGGGCAGGCCGCACTGGTGCAGCTTCAGCTTCGGGCCGACCACGATGACCGAACGGCCGGAATAGTCGACGCGCTTGCCGAGCAGGTTCTGGCGGAACCGGCCCTGCTTGCCCTTGAGCATGTCCGACAGCGACTTGAGCGGGCGGTTACCCGGACCGGTGACCGGCCGGCCGCGACGGCCGTTGTCGAACAGCGCGTCGACGGCCTCCTGGAGCATCCGCTTCTCGTTGTTGACGATGATCTCGGGCGCGCCGAGGTCGATCAGCCGCTTGAGGCGGTTGTTCCGGTTGATCACGCGGCGGTACAGGTCGTTCAGGTCGGAGGTCGCAAAGCGGCCACCGTCGAGCTGCACCATCGGGCGCAGGTCCGGCGGGATGACCGGGACGCAGTCCAGCACCATGCCGAGCGGCGAGTTGCGGGTGTTCAGGAACGCCGCGACGACCTTGAGCCGCTTGAGCGCCCGGATCTTCCGCTGGCCCTTGCCGGAGCGGATGGTCTCGCGCAGGCTCTCGGCCTCGGCGTCGAGGTCCATGTTCTGGACCAGCGCCTTGATGGCCTCGGCGCCCATGCCGCCGGTGAAGTACTCGCCGAACCGGTCGCGCAGCTCGCGGTAGAGCAGCTCGTCGGTGACCAGCTGCTTCGGCTCCAGCTTGCGGAAGGTGTCCAGCACCTCGTCGAGGCGGTCGATCTCGCGCTGGGCCCGGTCGCGGATCTGGCGCATCTCGCGCTCTCCGCCCTCCTTGACCTTGCGCCGGACGTCCGCCTTGGCACCCTCAGCCTCCAGCTCGGCCAGGTCGGCCTCGAGCTTGGCGGCCCGCTTCTCGATCTCCGAGTCGCGGCTGTTCTCGGACTGCCGCTTCTCGGCCAGGATCTCGTTCTCGATGGTCGAGAGGTCACGGTGACGCGACTCGGCGTCCACGCTCGTCACGACGTACGAGGCGAAGTAAATGATCTTCTCGAGGTCCTTGGGGGCGAGGTCCAGCAGGTAGCCCAGCCGGCTCGGCACGCCCTTGAAGTACCAGATGTGGGTCACCGGAGCGGCGAGCTCGATGTGCCCCATCCGCTCACGACGCACCTTGGAACGGGTCACCTCGACGCCGCAGCGCTCGCAGATGATGCCCTTGAAGCGGACCCGCTTGTACTTACCGCAGTAGCACTCCCAGTCTCGCTGCGGACCAAAGATCTTCTCGCAGAAGAGCCCGTCCTTTTCCGGCTTCAGGGTGCGGTAGTTGATCGTCTCAGGCTTCTTGACCTCACCGTGCGACCACTGACGGATGTCGTCGGCGGTGGCGAGGCCGATGCGCAGCTCGTCGAAGAAGTTGACGTCGAGCACTATGTCCCCTATGTCGTCGTCTGTACTGCTAGCTAGTGGGTGGGGTCGGGAGCCGGCGCGCCGGCTCCCGACCGCTCACCTCAGACCTCTTCGACCGAGCTCGGCTCGCGCCGGGACAGGTCGATGCCCAGCTCCTCCGCGGCCCGGAACACCTCGTCGTCGGTCTCGCGCATCTCCAGGGCCACACCGTCGCTGGAGAGCACCTCGACGTTGAGGCACAGCGACTGCAGCTCCTTGAGCAGCACCTTGAACGACTCCGGGATGCCCGGCTCGGGGATGTTCTCGCCCTTGACGATCGCCTCGTAGACCTTGACCCGGCCCAGGACGTCGTCGGACTTGATGGTCAGCAGCTCCTGCAGGGCGTAGGCGGCGCCGTACGCCTGCATGGCCCAGCACTCCATCTCACCGAAGCGCTGGCCACCGAACTGCGCCTTACCACCCAGCGGCTGCTGCGTGATCATCGAGTACGGGCCGGTCGACCGGGCGTGGATCTTGTCGTCGACCAGGTGGTTGAGCTTCAGGATGTAGATGTAGCCGACCGCGATCGGGTCCGGCAGCGGCTCGCCGGAACGACCGTCGAACAGCTGCGCCTTGCCGGAGGACCCGATCAGCTGCTTGCCGTCCCGGTTGGGCAGGGTCGACGCGAGCAGACCGGAGATCTCCGCCTCGCGGGCACCGTCGAAGACCGGCGTGGCCACGTTGGTGTCCGGCTCGGACTCGTGGGCGTCGATCGAGCGCAGCGCCTTCTTCCACTCCGCGTCGTCACCGTCCACGCTCCAGCCGGTCTTGGCGACCCAGCCGAGGTGGGTCTCCAGCACCTGACCGATGTTCATCCGGCTCGGCACACCGAGCGGGTTGAGCACGATGTCGACCGGGGTCCCGTCCTCCAGGAACGGCATGTCCTCGACCGGCAGGATCTTGGAGATGACGCCCTTGTTGCCGTGCCGGCCGGCGAGCTTGTCGCCGTCCTGGATCTTGCGCTTCTGGGCGACGTAGACCCGCACCAGCTCGTTGACGCCCGGCGGCAGCTCGTCGCCGTCCTCGCGGGAGAAGGTACGCACGCCGATGACCGTGCCGGTCTCGCCGTGCGGCACCTTCAGCGAGGTGTCCCGGACCTCGCGCGCCTTCTCACCGAAGATCGCGCGGAGCAGCCGCTCCTCCGGGGTCAGCTCGGTCTCGCCCTTGGGCGTGACCTTGCCGACCAGGATGTCGCCGGGGACGACCTCGGCGCCGATCCGGATGATGCCGCGCTCGTCGAGGTCCGCGAGCATTTCCTCGCTGACGTTCGGGATGTCGCGGGTGATCTCCTCCGGGCCGAGCTTGGTGTCCCGGGCGTCGACCTCGTGCTCCTCGATGTGGATCGAGGTGAGCACGTCCTGCTGCACGAGGCGCTGCGACAGGATGATCGCGTCCTCGTAGTTGTGGCCCTCCCAGCACATGAACGCCACCAGCAGGTTGCGCCCGAGCGCCATCTCGCCCTCGTCGGTGCACGGACCGTCGGCGATGACCTGACCGGCCTCGACGCGGTCGCCCTCGAAGACGACCGGCTTCTGGTTGACGCAGGAGCCGGCGTTGGAGCGGCGGAACTTGTGCAGCAGGTACGTCCGGCGGTGGCCGTCGTCCTGGTGGATGGTGATGTAGTCGGCGCAGAGGTCCTCGATCACACCACCGACCTCGGCGACGACGACGTCACCGGCGTCGACGGCCGCGCGGTACTCCATGCCGGTGCCGACCAGCGGCGCCTCGGCCCTGACCAGCGGCACCGCCTGACGCTGCATGTTCGCGCCCATCAGGGCGCGGTTGGCGTCGTCGTGCTCGAGGAACGGAATCATCGCGGTCGCGACCGAGACCATCTGCCGCGGCGAGACGTCCATGTAGTCGACGGCGCCGGGAACCACGTCCTCGGTCTCGCCGCCCTTACGGCGGCAGAGGACCCGGTCCTCGGCGAACGTGCCGTCGGCCTTCAGCGGCGCGTTGGCCTGGGCCTTGACGTACCGGTCCTCCTCGTCCGCGGTCAGGTAGTCGATCTGGTCGGTGACCCGACCCTCGACGACCTTCCGGTACGGCGTCTCGATGAAGCCGAACGGGTTGACCCGGGCGAAGGTGGACAGGGCGCCGATCAGGCCGATGTTCGGGCCTTCCGGCGTCTCGATCGGGCACATCCGGCCGTAGTGGGACGGGTGCACGTCACGGACCTCGAAGCCGGCCCGCTCCCGGGACAGACCACCCGGGCCGAGCGCGCTCAGCCGGCGCCGGTGGGTCAGGCCCGCCAGCGGGTTGGTCTGGTCCATGAACTGGGACAGCTGCGACGTACCGAAGAACTCCTTGATCGCCGCCACCACCGGGCGGATGTTGATCAGGGTCTGCGGCGTGATCGCCTCGACGTCCTGCGTGGTCATCCGCTCGCGGACGACCCGCTCCATCCGGGACAGGCCGACCCGGACCTGGTTCTGGATCAGCTCGCCGACCGTACGCAGGCGCCGGTTGCCGAAGTGGTCGATGTCGTCGGCCTCGTAGCCGTCCTCACCGGCGTGCAGCCGGCAGAGGTACTCCACGGTGGCGACGATGTCGTCCTCGGTCAGCGTGCCCGTGGTGATCGGCACGCCCACTTCGAGCTTCTTGTTGAACTTGTAACGACCGACCTTGGCGACGTCGTACCGCTTCGGGTTGAAGAAGAGGTTGTCGAGCAGGGTCTGGGCGTTCTCACGGGTCGGCGGCTCGCCAGGGCGGAGCTTCCGGTAGATGTCGAGCAGCGCCTCGTCCTGGCCGGCGATGTGGTCCTTCTCGAGCGTGGTCATCATCAGCTCGGACCAGCCGAACCGCTCACGGATCTGCTCGGCCGACCATCCGATGGCCTTGAGCAGGACCGTGACGGCCTGCCGACGCTTGCGGTCGATGCGGACGCCGACCGTGTCGCGCTTGTCGATGTCAAACTCCAGCCAGGCACCCCGGCTCGGGATGACCTTGACGCTGGAGAGGTCGCGGTCGGAGGTCTTGTCCGGCTGCTTGTCGAAGTAGACGCCCGGGGACCGGACGAGCTGGCTGACCACGACGCGCTCGGTGCCGTTGATGATGAAGGTGCCCTTCGGCGTCATCATCGGGAAGTCACCCATGAACACCGTCTGGCTCTTGATCTCGCCAGTGGTGTTGTTGGTGAACTCCGCGGTCACGAACAGCGGCGCGCAGTAGGTCAGGTCCTTCTCCTTGCACTCCTCGATCGAGGCCTTGACCTCGTCGAAGCGCGGAGCCGAGAAGGAGAGCGACATGGTGCCGGAGAAGTCCTCAATGGGACTGATCTCTTCGAGGATCTCCGCGAGACCCGATCGTGCGTGCGGGTCGTCCGCCGACCGGCCCTGCCAAGCCTCGTTGCCGACGAGCCAGTCGAAGGACTCGTTCTGAATGGCGAGGAGGTTGGGGACCTCGAGGTGTTCGGTGATCCTGCCGAAAGAAACTCGGCGGGGAGCGAAAGCGCTCGACGTACGACTGGTCTTCGCAGGGCGGGAAGCTGCCAAGATGCGTCCTTCCGAGGACCGGTGCTGCAGAACGGCTGGTACGCGTGCACTCCAATGACCCCACCAGAAATATCCGTAAACGGACATTTCCGAGCAGGGGTCAAGTCGGAAGGCAGCGCAAACTAGCAGTGTAGCCGAGAGGCTAACCGCTGTCCAGTCCACCCCGCAGGTCGTCGCGGAACGTGCCTCGGGACCCCGGGAAACCGGGTCTGCCGGGCCGCTCGGAACGCGGCGTTCCTGCGGGCCGCTCGGGTGTCGCGGCGGGTGGTACTGCCGCTGCCATTACCCAAGTGGTGGCCGTCGCAAGCGCGGAAGGTCTTGCTGGTGTCAGCGTGCCTGGGAGTCAGGTGCCGCGTCAAGGGCCGGTGTCGGGTCGCCGCCGTCTTTCCGCTCCGGGAACTCCGCCGGGCACCGCCGTGATGCCGTACGCCGGGTGCCGGACGTCCTGCTCACGCCGCTGCCACCGGTAGTCACCAACCACAGCGGGCGGTGACCCGTTCCCGGATCACCGCCCGCCACGATGCGGTGTGCCCCGGCTCACGTGAGCCGGACGCGCGCCTGGTCGTACCTCAATTACTTGAGGGTGACCTTGGCGCCCTCGCCCTCGAGCTTGGCCTTGGCCTTCTCGGCGGTCTCCTTGTTGACCTTCTCCAGGATGGCCTTCGGCGCGGACTCGACCGCGTCCTTGGCCTCCTTGAGGCCCAGGCCGGTCAGCTCACGCACGACCTTGATGACCTGGATCTTCTTGCCACCGTCACCCTCGAGGACGACGTCGAACTCGTCCTTCTCCGGCTCGGCCTCGGCCGGGGCAGCAGCGCCACCGGCAGCGGCGACCGCGACCGGAGCGGCGGCGGTGACCTCGAAGGTCTCCTCGAACTGCTTCACGAACTCGGAGAGCTCGATCAGCGTCATCTCCTTGAACGCGTCGAGCAGCTCGTCGGTGCTGAGCTTCGCCATGTCTGGCGTCCTTTCCTGAATCTGTTAGGTAAGAACTGGGTGCGCCGGGAGGCCTCAGGCCGCCTCGGCGCCCTCCTTCTCGCGCTTGTCCTGCAGGGCGGCCGCCAGACGGGCGGTCTTGGAGAGCGGAGCCTGGAACAGGGCCGCGGCCTTGCTCAGGTTGCCCTTCATCGCGCCGGCCAGCTTGGCCAGCAGCACCTCACGGGACTCCAGGTCGGCGAGCTTCGTGACCTCGGCCGCGGAAATGGCCTTGCCCTCGAAGACACCGCCCTTGATGACGAGCTTCGGGTTGGCCTTCGCGAAGTCGCGAAGCCCCTTCGCCGCCTCGACGACGTCGCCCGAAACGAAAGTCAGCGCGGTAGGACCGGTGAACAGCTCGTCGAGGCCGGAGATGCCCGCCTCGGTCGCGGCACGCTTGGCCAGCGTGTTCTTCGCGACCGTGTAGGTGGTCTCCTTGCCGAGCGAGCGCCGCAGCTGGGTGAGCTGGGAAACCGTCAGACCACGGTATTCGGTGAGCACCGCAGCTCCCGCGTTACGGAAGCTCTCGGTCAGCTCAGCGACGGCCGAGGCCTTGTCGGCCCGGATCGGCTTGTCCGCCATGTCCCTCCTCTCTCGTTGCTCGAGGCTGGTCGCCGTCGGCAGGCCGGAGGGCCTTCCGACAGCGGCGGAGGATCACGACAACGAGAAAAGCCCCGGCGCAGGGCGCACGGGGCGAGGGCCGGCACGATCACCATGGTCAGCGGACCACGGGAAGAGCCGATTTTCGCTTGCCGCCCTGCGCGGGTCGCCCGTCATCGCGGGGCCTTCGACCGTGCCGGAGCACGGTGACCAGCGGTCTCTGGGTGGAACTCTGTCACCAGGTTACGGCACGCGACGGTGCGCACCAAATCGCCCCCACGTGCGCCCGGTCACTCCGGCGCGGCACCTCCGGCGCCGGCGCCGCTGGCGGGCCGGCCCCGCTCAGGGCCGGCCCCGCTCAGGGGCGGACCCGCTCAGGGGCGGACCCGGCGCCGCCAGACGTAGCCGGCCAGGGCCACCGCCGCCCAGGCCAGCGCACCAGCGGTGAGCAGGAGCGCCGTCGAGCCGGCCAGCGGGCCGGTCACCGCCCGGGCGGTCGCCATCACCGGCGGCGCCAGCCAGGGCGCCACCGAGCCGCTCAGGCCGAGGACCAGGGCGCCGACCGCACCCAGGGCCAGCACCGCCACGCCGTTGCCCGCGCTGCCGGTGACCGCCCGGCTGGCCAGGGCGCCGAGCGCCACCGCCGCCGGCAGGGCCAGCAGGTGGGCCCAGAGCCCGAGGGCGAGGCCCACCGGCAACGACCGGTCCCCCGGCCCCACCGGGCCGGTCACCCCGCCGACCAGCCACGGGAAGATCATCGCGACGGCCACCGTGCCGAGCGCGGCCACCGTCGCCGCCAGCAGGCCGGCCGCGCGCTCCCGGGCCGGGCCGACCACGACCAGGGCCAACCGCCGCTGCACGTCCGGCTCCACGTCCAGCAGGATCCTGGTCTGCCAGGCCAGCACCGGGAAGAGCACCACCGCGGAGACGCCGTACGCCGCCGCCGGCTGGGCCCGGCCGCCGCCGTACAGGACGCCGAGGGCGAGCAGGCCGGCCAGCAGCGGCGCCAGCGCCCGCCCGGTACGCAGGAAGCCGGCCAGCCGCAGCCGCACCAGCGCGCTCACCGGGACACCTCCCGCGCCGGGCCGTCCGCTCCGACGCCTTCTCCCGCCGCCGGCTCGGGTGACCCGACGTCCGGCGGGGCGGCGTCGGGGCGTACCCGCAGGACGTGGTGGCCCTCGGCGCGCAACCGGGCGACGGCGCCGGCCACCCGCGCGGCCGGCACGGCGACCTCGACCACGGCCATCGGCTCCGCCCCGGCGAACGTCTCCTCGGTCACCACGCCGTCCGCGACGGTCCAGCGGCGGGCGCCCGGCAGCCGGACGGTCTCCCCCCGGTGGTCGCTGACCAGCACCGAACCGCCGGCCGCCAGCACCTCGTCGACGAGGGCGGGGACCAGCTCGCGGGCGGCGGAGTCAAGGCCCTCCCAGGGCTCGTCGAGCACCAGCAGGCCGGGCCGGCGGAGCATCGCCTGGGCGAGTCCGACCTTCTGCGCGGTGCCCTTGGACAGCTCGGGCAGCTTCACGCCCCGGAACCGGGTCAGGCCCAGCCGCTCGGTCCACCGGTCGGTCTCCCGCGCCGCGCCGGACCGGGACAGCCCGGCGATCCGGCCCATCGCGGTGAGGTAGGCCTGGACGGTGAAGGGCTGGTCGGCGGGGAACCGCTCCGGCACCCAGCCGACATGGCGGGGCCGGTCGACGACCCGGCCCCGGTCCGGCCGGAGCACCCCGGCCGCGAGCTGGAGCAGGGTGGACTTGCCCACGCCGTTGCGGCCGAGCACGACCGCCACCTCACCCGGCTCGATCCGGGCCTGCGCCGCCCTCAGCACCCACGGGCCGCGCCGGTGGTACCGGAGCCAGACGTCCTCCAGCAACATGCCGCGAGCCTGCCACAGCCCGGACGAACGGCAGGGGCCCCACCACGAGTCGTGGCGGGGCCCCTGCGCGGAAGTCGTGCTCAGCCCTCGGTCGGGGCCTCGTGGAGGTTCTTCACCAGCTTCGGGTCGACCGGAACGCCCGGGCCCATGGTGGTGGTGAGGACGACCTTCCTGAGGTACGTGCCCTTGGCCGCGGACGGCTTGGCGCGGAGCACCTCGTCGAGGACGGCGGCGTAGTTGTCCACCAGCTGGGTCTCGGAGAACGAGGCCTTGCCGATGATCAGGTGCAGGTTGGAGTGCTTGTCCACCCGGAAGGTGATCTTGCCGCCCTTGATGTCCTGAACGGCCTTGGTGACGTCCATGGTCACCGTGCCCGTCTTCGGGTTCGGCATCAGGCCGCGCGGGCCCAGGATCCGCGCGATCCGGCCGATCTTGGCCATCTGGTCGGGGGTGGCGATCGCGGCGTCGAAGTCCAGCCAGCCGCCCTGGATCCGGGCGACGAGCTCGTCCGTGCCCACCTCGTCGGCACCGGCGGCGGCGGCCTCCTCGGCCTTCGCGCCGGCGGCGAACACGATCACGCGGGCGGTCTTACCGGTGCCGTGCGGCAGGTTGACCGTGCCGCGGACCATCTGGTCCGCCTTGCGGGGGTCGACGCCGAGGCGCATGGCGACCTCGACCGTGGCGTCGAACTTGACGTTGGTAGTCTCCTTGGCCAGCTTCACGGCCTCGGCGGGGGTGTAGAGCTTCGACCGGTCGATGACGTCGGCGGCCTTGCGGTAGCTCTTGCTGCGCTGCATTTCTGGTTACTCCTGTGGTCTCTGGCGGGCCGCGGTCATCGCGCGCCCTCCCACGAACTGATCGGGTGAGTGCTCAGGCGACGTCAGTCGCTGACGGTGATGCCCATCGACCGGGCGGTGCCGGCGATGATCTTCGCAGCCTGGTCGATGTCGTTGGCGTTGAGGTCGACCATCTTCTTCTCGGCGATCTCACGCACCTGGGCCTGCGACACGGAGCCGACCTTGTCCTTCTGCGGGACGCCGGAGCCCTTCTCCACGCCGGCGGCCTTGAGCAGCAGCCGGGCGGCGGGCGGGGTCTTCAGGACGAAGGTGAAGGACCGGTCCTCGTACACGCTGATCTCGGCGGGGACGATGTCGCCCCGCTGGGACTCGGTCTGCGCGTTGTAGGACTTGCAGAACTCCATGATGTTCACGCCGTGCTGACCGAGCGCGGGGCCCACCGGCGGCGCCGGCGTGGCCTGGCCCGCCTTCAGCTGAAGCGTGAACGTCTTGACGAGCTTCTTCTTCGGAGGCATGTCACTTCCTGGGGCTTGGAACTGGGAAAGGTGCCGGGCCGCGGGCGCGCACGGTCAGCGCGATGCGACAGCGACGACGTTCTAGGGTAGCGCAGCGTTGCACCGCCCCGTCCGTCGAGGTCCAACGGAGGGGCGGAACGGGTACGCCGGCGGCGGGCGATGCCCACCGCCGGCAACCCGGACGTCAGATCTTGGCGACCTGGTTGAAGTTCAGCTCGACCGGAGTCTCCCGGCCGAAGATCGACACCAGCACCTTGAGCTTCTGCTGGTCGGCGTTGATCTCACTGATCGTCGCCGGCAGCGAGGCGAACGCGCCGTCGGTGACGGTGACGGAGTCGCCGACCTCGAAGTCGAGGACCCTGACCTCGGGCTTGGCCTTCTTCTCCACCGCCTCGACCGCCGGGGCCAGCCACTTCAGCACCTCGTCGAGGCTCAGCGGCGCCGGCCGGTCGGCCCGGTCGGTGGCACCGACGAAGCCGGTGACCCCCGGCGTGTTGCGCACGCAGGAGTACGACTCGGCGGTCAGCTCCATCCGGACCAGGATGTAGCCCGGGAAGACCTTGGCCTGGACCTGGGACCGCTTGCCGTTCTTGACCTCGACCTCTTCCCGGGTCGGCACCTCGACCTGGAAGATGAAGTCCTCCATGTCGAGGGAGGTGATCCGGGTCTCGAGGTTGGTCTTGACCTTGTTCTCGTAGCCGGCGTAGGAGTGCACCACGTACCAGTCGCCCGGGGCGTAGCGCAGCTTCTGGCGCAGCTCGGCGACCGGGTCGTACTCCTCGTCCGGGGCCGGCTCGGTGGTCGGGAATTCCGGCTCGCTGGCGGCCTCGACCGACTCGTCGCTCGCCGCCGTCGCCACCGTGGACTGGTCGTCCGTGGTCTCGGCGGTCTCGTCGTACTCAGGCACGCTCGCTCACTTCCGTCACTATCGGCTCAGTCGGCCGGTCAGCTGGGGTTGCCGAAGACCCACAGCACGCCCTTCGCGAAGGCGAAGTCGAGAAGGCCGACGATCGTCAGCACCACCGCGACGAACGTCACCACCACGGCCGTGTAGGTCAGCAACTCCTTGCGGGTCGGCCAGATGACCTTACGCAGTTCGGCGACCACCTCGCGGAAGAAACGCGCGATGCGGGCGAACAGCCCGATCCGGTCGGTGTCGGTACGGGTCTTCGGCTTGCTGTCGGCCGAACCGGCACGGGCCCGCGAACGGGTCGCGGTGCCGCCCCGGGAGACCGGCTCCTCGGCCGGCTCGTCCGCGCCGGTGGCGTCGTCGTCGGCGGCCACGTCGTCGACGAGCTCGTCGCGCTCGTCGCGCAGACCCTCGTCGCCGGCGTCCTCGCCGCGCCGCTTGCTCTCGGCCACTTCGCCCTCCGTCGCGGGATGTCGGTCGTACGCCTCACGGGCGTACGCGGCGTTTGGTCACGCCGGCCGGACCAGCCGTCCCGCGACGGGCCGCGGCCGGCGGACCGGACGAAGGGGCCCGATGCCTCGGAACCACCCCGCCGATGCCACCACCACGGGCCGGACGCCGCCAGTCGGCGGCGCGACCCACGGGAACGGTCAGGCCTGAGGCGCAGGGGTGACAGGACTTGAACCTGCAGCCTGCGGTTTTGGAGACCGCTGCTCTGCCAATTGAGCTACACCCCTGTGCGGCAACGCTCGCCCCGCTCGGCCACGACGGCCGGGCACGGGTCACTTGCCCCACGGCGGACCAGTGTACGGGTAGTGCCCCGACTTTCCCAACCGGTACCGCCCATCACCTGTCCTGCACCGGTCAGCGGGTGGTCCGGACGATCGCCCGGGCCTGCGAGAGGACCTTCTCCCCCAGGCAGGTGGCGGTCACGTCGAGCCTGGTCAGGCCCTCCTCGGTGACCTCCTTCACCACCGCGTTGACCTCGATCTCGGTGCCCTCGTCGTCGTCCGGGACCACCACCGGCCGGGTGAACCGGACGCCGATGTCGACCACCGCGTCGGGCGCCCCCGCCCAGGTGGTGACGGCCCGACCGACCAGCGCCATGGTGAACATGCCGTGCGCGATCACCCCGGGCAGGCCCACCTTGGTGGCGGTCCGGTCGTTCCAGTGGATCGGGTTGAAGTCGCCGGAGGCGCCCGCGTAGCGAACCAGGTCCGCCCGGGTGATCCGGAACGTCTGAGTCGGCAGCTCCATCTCAGCCCTCCCCGCGTACGACGAGCTTGGACCAGACCGCGACCACCGGCTCGCCGGCGACGGTGCGCACGTCGGTGCGGGTGGTCAGAAAGCCGTGCCCGCCCCGGTTGGTGACCTCCTCGATGGTGTTCACACAGACCAGCTCGTCCCCGGCCACCACCGGACGGGTGTACGCGAAGCGCTGGTCGCCGTGCACCACCCGGCTGTAGTCGACGCCCAGCGCCGGGTCCTCGACGATCTGGCGGTTCGCGGCCATGGTGATCACGAAGGGGAAGGTCGGCGGGGCGACCACGTCCGGGTGGCCCAGCGCCCGGGCCGCCGCCGGGTCGTGGTGGGCCGGGTCGGTGGCGCCGATGGCGGCGGCGAACTCGCGGATCTTTTCTCGGCCCACCTGATAGGGGGCGGTCGGCGGATAGGTCCGGCCGACGAAGGACGGGTCCAGGGACATGCCGCCGAACCTACACGCAAAGCACGAACGCCGATCCGTACGGGAGGGGCGGCGAAAATGCCGCGCCATCCGTGCGGATCGGCGTTCGGGAAGTGCTCAGGGACTGGGCCGGCGATGCCGGCCGCAGCTCAGCGGGTCTCGCGGTGGACCGTGTGCTTGCCGTCCCGGGGGCAGAACTTCTTCAGCTCGATGCGGTCCGGGTCGTTACGACGGTTCTTGCGCGTGATGTAGTTGCGCTCCTTGCACTCCACACACGCCAAAGTGATCTTCGGCCGGACATCGGTCGCCTTCGCCACGGCGGAGTGCCTTCCTCGCTGGGGTATCAACTACGACGCATCAGCCTACGCGGTCGATGCGCGGACATGCAAAGTGGGCGCCAGTGGCGCCCGTTCCATCGGCCGCCGGGAACCAGGCCCGGAGGACGAGAGTAGCGGTGGCCGGACTTGAACCGGCGACACAGCGATTATGAGCCGCTTGCTCTGCCATCTGAGCTACACCGCCGCAGGCGGGTCCAGCCGGACCCTCTGAGCCCCCTTACGGAATCGAACCGTAGACCTTCTCCTTACCATGGAGACGCTCTGCCGACTGAGCTAAGGGGGCCTGCCCGATCACCCCGGAGGGCGTCGCGCAGGGGTAACAGTACATGACCCCGCCGCCGGGGTGAAATCGGATCCCCCTGCCCCGCGTTTCCACAGATCAGGGCACAACCCGCAGCCTCGGCGACTCACCCGAGGAGATCGTCTCCGGGTCCACCTGGGCGCCGAACCAGGCCTCCAGGCGCTCGTACGGCAGCGGGCGGCTGAACAGGAAGCCCTGGCCGATCTCACAGCCGATGTCCTGGAGCAGCTCCAGGGTCAGCTCGCTCTCCACGCCCTCGGCAACCACGGCGAGACCGAACTGCTGGGAGAGCGTGACCACGGCGTTGACGATCGCCAGGTCGCCCGGATCCGTCGCCATGCCCTGCACGAACGAGCGGTCGACCTTGACCTCGTGCACCGGCAGCCGGCGCAGATGGGCCAGCGACGAGTCACCGGTGCCGAAGTCGTCCACCGAGAGCCGCACGCCCAGGTCCCGCAGCCGGCGCAGGGTCGGGATCGGTCGGTCGGTGCCGTCCAGCACCCCGGACTCGCGGATCTCGAGAGTGAGCCGCTGCGGCGGGACGCCGTACTCGGTCAGCAGCTCGCCTACCCGGTCGGGGAAGTGCTGGTCGGTGAGCGTACGCGCGGCGAGGTTGACCGCGACGGCGAGCGGCTGGCCGGTGTGGCTCCAGTCTCGGCTGCGCCGCAGCCCCTCCCGCAGCACCACCTCGGTGAGCCGGCCCAGCTGGCCGGTGTGCTCGGCCACCGCGACGAAGTCCTCCGGACTCACCGTGCCATGCGTCGGGTGCTCCCACCGGGCCAGGCACTCGACCCCGACCAACCGCCGGTCGCGCAGCGTCACCTTCGGCTGGAAGTAGACCTCCAGCGCGCCCTCGTCCAGCGCCCGACGCAGATCGCCGGCGAGGCCGAGCCGGCGCAGCGACCGCGACTCCAACGCCGGATTGAACAGCTGCACGCTGCCCGGGACGGACTTGGCCGCCGTCGCGGCCAGGTCCACCCGTTGCAGCAGCGACGCGGCGTCACTGCCGTGGTCCGGGTGCACGGCCACCCCGACCGCGGTGTCGACGTCGAGAGTGAGGGCGTCGAAGACCATCTCGTCGCGGATCTGCTCGCGCAGCTGGGCGGCCAGCTCCAGCGCCGCCTCGGCGTTCTCCAGCCGGAGGGTGACCAGGAACTCGTCGCCGCCGGCGCGGCCCACCAGGGCCGAGGAGGGCGCGCAGGCGCGCAGCCGCTCGGCCACCTCGACGAGGACCTTGTCGCCCGCGGCGTGACCGAGGGACTCGTTGACCTGGCGCAGGCCGTCCACATCGAAGAGCAGGACCGCCACCACCTCGCCCGGTGCGCGGATCTTGACCGCCTCATCGAGCGCGCCGGTGATCCGGCGGCGGTTGGGCAGCTTGGTGAGCGTGTCGTGGTACGCGTCGTGGCGCAGCCGGTCGACCAGGCGGGAATTCTCCAGGGCGACCGCGGCATGTGCCGCGACGGTCTCGAAGATGGGGATGTCGCTGTCGGTGAAGTGGCCGACGTCGCTGAGCCGGTTGGCCACCTCCAGGGTGCCGATGACGGCCTGCCCGGAGCGGAGCGGTACGGCGATGACGTCCTTGACGCCGGTCGTACGCAGCGACGCCCGCAGCTCCTCGTCCCCGCCGAGCCGTACGCCGAGCGCCAGGCTCCGCTGCTGCCGTCGGGTCTCCTCGCGGATCACCTCGGGAGTGGGCGCGACGTCGAGCAGACCCGAGTCGTCCACCCGGGCGGTCAACATGACCTCCGGGTGCCGCCCCTGGGCGGGCAGCCAGAGGGTCGCGTACTCGGCCTGCATCAGCGCCCGGATCCGGCCGAGCAGGACGTCCACCAGATTGCCGCTCTGCCCCTCCGCGGTCATCGCCTTGGTCAGGTCGTACATGTCGCCGAGGGTCCGGTGCTGGCGGAAGAACCGGGCGTAGGAGCGGTAGACCGCGGCACCGGCGGCCGCCAGCGCGGCGATGAGGATCGCCGACCACCAGGTGGTGTCCAGGGCGATGAGCACGACCAGACCGAGCACCACGTTGATCGCCAAGGTCAGCAGCGGCGGCGGCGCGTTCCGCAGCACCCCGGCGCCGGCCTGCCAGCCGTGCATGACCGTGATGACTCCCGCAACGCCGACCAGGGTGGCCAGCGTGAAGGTGCTGACCGAGGCGAACAGCACGCCCCAGGTGCCGGGCCCCACGCCACGGATCGGCGGCAACGCCAGCAGCACCAGCGCGGCGAAGGACGCCGCGGCGGAGGCGTTGGCCACGTTGAACGCGATCTTCGCGAACCCGAACCGGTACCGCAGGTGATTGACCAGGGTGGCCAGCGTGTACGCCAGCACGACCATCAGCGGCGGCAGGAAATAGAAGGCCAGGACCAGCGGGATCTCGGTGAGCCGCACCCCGAAGGACTGCCGGCCGATCACGAAGTTGAGCATCGGCAGGCCCGCCACCACCATGACGGTGAGCAGGACGGCGGTGAGGCCCCACGCCCCGAACGGGTGCGTCGTGACCAGACCGATCGCGGTGGAGAAGACGACTGCGACGAGGGCCAGCGGCCCGGTGACCAACCAGGCGTGCTCAGCGGGACGCCGAGGGGACGCCGCTCCTGCCGTAGACGACCGGCGGTCGGCCATAACACTCCTCATCGGTCACTGGCCGGGGCCGTGGACGGATCGGCGCGCCACCACGCCGTCGGCAGCACCCGGGGCGCCCGCCGACAGAGCTAGTTGGCCGGCGGCGCCGTCCAGACGAAGTCGAGGGTCCGGACCTCGCCGACCCCGTCGCCGACCAGCCCCGTGCCGAAACCAGCGGCGAGGGCGACCAGCATGAGCATCACGCTGACCCGCCGGGCCAGCCTTCGACCAGACATTCGCGTGCTCCTGTCGGCAGGGTTGTCGGAGGTGAAGATTCCACGATCGTGCCACAAGCGGGTCGACCCGCAAAGCCGACGGACGGCCCATCGGAGTGGTCCGTACCGGCCGGTTCGGACGGCTGACGACAAGTCACCAGCCGGGGCGACCTGCGGGCGTGAGCAGCGCACAGATGACGCGTCTTCCGTCTTTAGCCGCGATTCCCATCGTCCTCTGGCGAGTGGGACCTTTGCCCCGAGAGCCGGCCAGTCAGAAGATCCGGTCAGAAGCGACGGAGGCGGTGGTACGCCCCGGACCGGTCTCAGCTCTCCCCGGGAGCCCGCGGCCTCCGGCCGCCGCAGCCGGGCGGGTGAAGCCGGGCGAGGAATCGGTCGACCGGCGCTCCACCGACCGCCGACACATCCACGACCGTCAGAATGCTCTACGCGACGCAGAAGCGCCAGCCCTTAGCCGACAGTAAGCGACGTGAATACGCTCACCCGTCGGCGTCGGCGGACAGGACGAGGGCCACCAACCCGCTTCTTCGCAGATCAGGCCCCTCGGGCGCCGCTGCGGGTCAGCCACCTCGGGCCGATCAGTCCGCTGAATGTGCGGGGCGTGCCGCGCAGGGCCGGCGGCCGGCAAGCGGGGTGCCGCCTGCTCACCCGTCGACCACGAGCTGGACCGTCACCAGGTCTCCGACGTTGAGCCGCTCGGCCGCTCGGACGCCCGCCTTCACCGGCACGACGTACCGTCCGTCCTTGGGGAACAGCGACGTCGTCCACCGGGTCCGCCCGATCCGGGCCGTGACCGGCACCATGCCCCAGCCGTAGCTCACGGACGCGGCGGTCACGCTCAGCTCCAGGCAGTCCTCGTCCGGAACGGTGACGAAGTGCCAGGGCGCCGGGCCCTTCCAGAACCACACCTCGCCGCTGAACTCCAGCTCCATCTGGCCAGGATAGGAGCGCGCCTGCCGGAGTGGGCTGACGAAAGGGCCCGGTGGCCCACTGACCAGGAGGGTCACGCGAACCAGAGCGGGCTCAGGATTTCCGCAGCGGCCGGAACGCGGCCCGCACCTCGGTGGAGAAGAGCTCCGGCTCCGTCCAGGCGGGGAAGTGGCCGCCGCTGTCCACCTCGTTGAAGTAGGCGACGCCGGGGTAGACCGTCTCGACCCAGCTGCGCGGGGCAGCCCAGAGCTCGCCGGGGAACGTCGTGAAGCCGACCGGAACCGAGACCGGCGGAGGAGCCTGGCCGGCCGCACTGGCTGCGGCCCGGAACCGGCCAAATTCCCAGTACCACCGGGCGGCCGAGGCGCCGGTGCCCGTCAGCCAGTACAGCGTGATGTTGTCGACGATAGTGTCCCGGGTGAGGCCGCCCACGGGCTCGCCGTTGACAAACGCGCGGGAGATCTTGTAGTAGCTGTCCGTGTCGTGGTCGAGCATCCAGGCCGCCAGCCCGACGGGTGAATCCAGCAGGGAGTAGCCGATCGTCTGCGGCCGGGTGGACTGCTCCAGGAAGTAGCCGAAGCCGTCCGTCGTGAACGTATTGAGCGCGTCGAGCGCCGCGCGTTCCTGCGCGGACTCCGTCGGCAGTCGGTCCTTGAGAGCGATCGCCCCGGATAGCAAGTTGATGTGGATGCCGAGCAGCCCCTCCGGTCCTTGGCGGCCCATCGCGTCCGTGACGTTGGCGCCCACGTCGCCTCCTTGGGCGACGTAGCGCGGGTAGCCGAGGCGGTCCATCAGCACCGCCCACGCCCGTGCGATGCGACCGGACTCCCAGCCGAGCTCGGTCGGCTCGCCCGAGAAGCCGTAGCCAGGCAGGGACGGCAGCACGAGGTGGAATGCGTCCTCGGGGGTGCCGCCGTGAGCGGTCGGGTCGGTCAGCGGGCCGACGGTCCCCAGCAGCTCGACGACCGAGCCGGGCCAGCCATGGGTCATGATCAGCGGCAGCGCATTCTCATGCCGTGACCGGACGTGGATGAAGTGGATCTCGATCCCGTCGATCTCGGTCGTGAACTGGGGCAGCGCGTTCAGTCTCGCCTCGCACTTGCGCCAGTCGTACTCGTTCGTCCAGTAGCGGGCCAGCTCCTGGACCGTCGCCAGCTGCACGCCCTGGGAGCGATCGGTGACCAGCTCTCGGGTGGGCCAGCGCGTGGCCGCGATCCGGCGACGCAGGTCGGCGATCGCTTCTTCCGGCGTGTCGAGCCGGAAGGGGCGGATCTCGTTGTCGTTGGACATGTTCTCCACCTGCCGGGTCGGGTCGACCGGCGCCGGGGCGCCGGCTGGGTGACACGCGCCCAGTCTCACACCGGCCCGGCGACCGGCGGACCCGAAAAGCGATTTCGCGCTCGGGTCCGGCCCGGACCTGCTCACTCAGGGGAGCCGGCCGTCGGCCTGTTGCGCAGCCACGGCCTGCGGGCGACTCGACGTACATCGCGAACGACGTCGGCGGGCAGGAGCCGCAGCCGCAGCGGGGACGGCGACTCGACGCGGACCTGACCGGCGAGCCCGGCTTCCGGGTCGTGCAGCGCCGTCAGGCCGAGGGTCAACGGCACCATCACGAGCTGGCGGCAGGAACTGGTCCGAGGCCAGCGGACGGGCAACGCTCGCAAGATCCGCGTTCCCGCCATGTTCCCGTAGAGGGCCATGTAGCGCCGGATCGGCCTGGACTCCCGTGGACTCGACGAGAAGACTTCGAGGAATTGGAGGTGCGGGCCTGGATCAAGGCGCACGGCATACCTGCCGAGCCCTGCTGCCGGGCGTCGCAACGACGCTGACCGCGGGACGGGGTGGTGACCGATGCACCGGGCAAGGCGGTGGACAAGTACGAAGCTGGGTGCCGTCGCAGCGATGAATCTGCCGGCGCCCACAGGTCTACCTCCGACCGAGACAACCAACTTATCGGGAGTAAGGCATGGGCCTCATCCACATCGAGCTGTTCGCAACCCTCGACCTCGTCGGGCAGGCGCCCGGCGGCCCCGACGAGGACCCGGCGGGGTTCCCGTTCGGCGGCTGGCAGGCCCCCCTGCTGGACGAGGTCGCCGGGGCGCAGGTCGGTGCCGCGTACGAGGGCACGGACGCCCTCCTGCTCGGCCGGCGGACGTATGACATCTTCGCCGCCTACTGGCCGTACCAGGAGGGCGGCGAGGACAACGAGATCGCCACGCTCTTCAACAGCGTCCCGAAGTACGTGGCCTCCCGCGGCAGGCCCGACCTCTCGTGGGCCGGGTCCACGCAGCTCGGCCCCGATCTGGCCGGCGCGGTGCGCGAGATCCGTGACCGGCACGAACACGTGAAGGTCGTCGGAAGCCTGAACCTGGTGCAGACCCTCCTGCGCAAGAAGCTCTTCGACCATCTCGACCTCTGGGTGCACCCGATCGTGCTCGGCGTCGGGAAGAAGGTGTTCGACGGTGGCGCGGTGCCCACGAACGTCACACTCCTCGAACCGCCGGTAGCCGGTCCGAGGGGCACCGTGTACCTGCGCTACGGGCTCGCCGATGGCACGCCCAGGACGGGGGACATGAGCGCACCCGATCGCGGTGCCGGACGCGACGACTGAAGCCGCCCCGCGCCAGGTGGGTCCGTGTCGTCGGCGATGAATCCGCCAGGTCGGCATTCCGTCACGGCGTCGGCAGTTCGAGGTGCCGACGCCCGTGACGAAGTGCCTCGCCAGAGAGTCGCCGCCGTCACGCAATGGTCTGGCAGGCCCCGTCGCCCTAGCTAGCGCGTTGCGGCGAGGAGTCGCGGCCTGGCGCTCCACCTTGTCCCGGTCCGGGGAAGGCTGGACGGTCTACGACTGCCCGACGAGGAGATCCACTCCCACCGCAAGAGGATGGCGAATGCGTGATGCAGTCAAATGGCCGGGTGACCAAATCGCGAGACCCGGTTTCGAAGCTTCACGACGCTGCCGTGCTCTGGGCGGTCGGCTACGGGAGCGCCCTGGACGTGGTGCGCGCCGCCTGTGATGCCCTGGTCGCCGGAGCGGATGGACCCTCGGTGGCAATGCTTGCTGGTGTATCGGTGCGCCAGGCCGACACCGAGCTGCGTGACCTCCTGCCGGCGGCGTTGGACGAACTCGGTTCGCCGCTCTACGCCGAGAACAGCGAGGAAGCCGAGGTAGCTGCCTTGAAGGTGCTCGCCTCGCGTGCGCTTGCGGGTGATCTCAGCTCTCGGGAACTGGCCGACTGGGCGCACCGTACATTCGGCCACGATCGGCTGCCTCTTGCTGAGCCGTTGGCAGCCCTCGACGATCAGTACGACATGCTGGGATATGGCCCAGTCGGCCCTAGCACGGCGGCGATGGCAGCGCTCGATATCGAGGTCTTGACAGAGGCGCGCCGGATCCTGGAATCCGCCGGCTCCGACCGTGGCGGCAAGGATTGACGGCGCCGGATCGCCCAGGTCGGCACGGCGGGCAACTTGACCTCATGATCCTTCGGTCGCCACGCCGACCCTTGACGACCGACATTCAGACTCGTCCGGCGCGGCGCTCCGGTCCACGACCGCCCGAGCAGGAGATCCACAGGCTTGCCAACGTCCGCACCTCCGACGCCCGGTGCGGCTCGGCCAAGGCTTTGAACGTGGGAGCCAGCTGCGCCGCCATCCCCAACCTCAGGTCCTCCGACGCACGAGCCAGCCTTGCCAGCGTCCGAACGTCCTCTGGCGCCTGAGGCTCACCGGCAGGGTCACCGGTCGAAGTAGCAGCCACAGCAGCCTTCCCCCAGGTGCGCGTGCCAGTTCCGTGCCCGATCGCCCAGTCAGCCGGGAGCAATGGCGGCAAACAGCCGCGCGGAACCACAAAAGCCCCCAACCTGCGAGAACGCAGGTTGGGGGCTTTGTCGTTCCCTGGTGGCGGGTAGAGGACGAACCTCTGAAGCTTTCGCGACGGATTTACAGGGCGTCCGCGATCTTGCACCGATCACCTGCGCTGAGCTGCGGCTTCTCGCCGTCGCCCGACGCTTTCGCGTCCCGGTGCCCACCATCTGCCCACGCCCCGGACGCTGCCCACGGGCGGTCGATCGCGTACATCACCTGACGCGCGTCGAACTCCTCGAACGCGTCTACCCGGACCATGCCGAGGGCCTCCAGGAGGCGAACCGATCGAAGGTTCGCCTCCTGGGTGACAGCGATCAGACGGACGTCGTCCGGGAACCGGTCGAAGGCCAGACCGATGGCCGCCACACACGCTTCCCGGGCGTACCCGCGTCCCCACCACTCCGGCAGGAAGACGTACGACAGCTCCAGGTCCCCCGTCCGGCACCGGCCGAGGTGGCACCAGCCGACGATCTCCCCGGAACACCTCGCCACCATCAGCCCGCCCGTGTGGTCACTCACCCGCCGTTCGGCCACCACCTCGTCAGACACCGGGCCGCCGAGGTAACGCCGCATCACCGGGTCCCGCCACATTCGCTCAAGCACCGGCAGGTCGGACGATCGGACCTCCCGCAGGACGAGACGTTCCGTTCTGGCCAGCGCCTCACCCCGCTTGGTGCTCATCGAGTCATCCTCCACCAGTCCCCCGCTCACCCGAGCGCGCCGCTGATCTTGTCGTTCAAGGTGTCGTCTCCCCCGTCGATGCAGTTGGCGTAGACGCGGAGCAGGACGGCGACGCCGTGGCCCAGGCGCCGGGCGACCTCGGTCGGCGGGACGCCGGCATTCAGCCATAGCGAGGCCGCCGCGTGACGCAGGTCATAGGGACGGCGTACGAGGGGTGCGGCGACCTGCGCCTCGGTGAGCGCCTTTTCTCGCGCGAGCTTCCACCACCGGTCATAGACCGACTCGGAGAGCGGTCCGCCGTGCAGGCCCCGGAAGAACCGGCCGTCCGGGCCGACGCCATGATTCTCGATATGCGCGCACAGCAGCTCGACCTGCCGGGGCGGGATCGAGGCGGTGCGGGTTTCCTGCCGCGCCCGGTGCTTGAGCCCGCGCCGCTCATGCGACCCGCCGTCATCCGTCCAGTGCGAGCCGGCGCGCGGGGCGGTCCCCGCGAGCACCAGGCGGCCCCAGCGGTATTCGATCTTCTCGTGATCGCAGGACGCGGACGACTTGACCGCCGCCAGGTCGTCGAAGTCCGTTCCGCAGTCCAGGCAGCGCCCCGGAAGGTCGCAGTCCTCCCGCCGCAGGTCCGCCGCTTCCGAGGGCCGCATCCCGGCGTAGTAGAGGCAGCCGAAGAAGGCCGTCACCTTGTAGGCGCGTTTGCCGAGAGATTTCACCGCCTCCAGCAGCATGGCGACCTGGGCTGGGTTCGCCACCACCCGACGGTCAATGGACTGCGCGACCTCGGGGGCCGTCCACTGCACCCGGTCGACCGGGTTGGAGTCGATCAGCTCCAGCTCGACCGCGTACCCGAGCGCGTTGTAGAAGGTGGCCCGCTTGCGCTGCACGGTGGAGGCAGCCGCGGGCTTGCCGTCGAGACGTACGCAGAGGCTGTCGAGGACCCGGCGGACCATTGCGGGCGAGTCCAGCTCAACGACCGGGAGCGACGCGGATTCCAGCCAGGCCAGTGCTGCCGCGTGCTCCCCCGGGATCTCGTCGGACCAGCGGCGTGGGTTGAGGCCGTAGAGGTACAGCGCCTCACGGAGCAGGGCGTCAGTCGGTCGGCCCCGCTTTGTCGGCCGGGTCAGGGTGACCGTGATCGAGGTCAGCGCCTCGACGATCGAGCGCCGGGTCTTGGCCGCTGCCCGGGGCCACTTCATCTCGACGTACGCGCGGCTGTGCGCGTACCAGGTGGTGGGGTTCTTGGTTCTGGCCTCGGAGACCGGGCCGCCGGTGGCCGGGTCGAAGGGCTCCCCCGCGTTGGCCGCCTGGACCAGTTCGGCGCGGAACGAGTGCGCCAGCGCCTTGGTACGGAACATGTCCTCGAAGCGTTGGCCGCTCACCGCCCAGCGGACGCGCCACGGCCGAGCTTTCCGGTCAGCGCGTTTACCAATCTCCCAGATCTGGACCTCGTAGCTCTTCACGCGGCGTCCTGCTCCAGGTCGCCGAGCCACCGTCCGAGCGCCGACCGACGGACCCGGAGCTGTCCGTTCGGGAGCTTGATCACCCGTGGCCCCTTGCCGGTCTGCCGCCAGTAGAACCAGGTCGAGCGCGGTACGCGCAGTTCGGCGAGCACTTCCGGCACGGTCAACAACTCCTCGTTCACTGCGTTTCCTCCCCGTCGTGCTGTGCGCTGTGCTGAGTTGCCGAAAGATCTGCGGACTCCTGCGCGGTCCGGTCTTTCGCGGCGAGCAGTTCGGATCGCCAGCGGGCGCGTTCGCTGATCGATCGCATGAGCCGGTGGGTCATCGGGCCGACGTCCGGGTCGTCGGGTCGGGCAAGCTCCCAGGCGTGCCGGACCCGTTCGGTGGTGTCGCCCTGGTCGTCGACGAGCTGGGCGCTGTCGGTGGTGGTGCCGAGCAGTGCCCGTACCCAGGCCCGCGCGTCGTGCTTGTGGTCGGCAAGGGTCTTGCCGGACCAGTCGCGGGAGATGAGGATGCGCCGGCCGCCGATGCCGAGGGTGCCGCGTTGGTGGACCTTGCCCTTGCAGCGGCCGGACTTGAGCTTGGCGTGTGCCTTGCGGGGCTGGACGCCGTAGAGCAGCCAGTTTGAGCACCGGTCGGTGCACGGGGTCAGCTGGAGTTGCTGCCAGAGCCGGTCGAGGTGCTTGCGTTGCCGGTCGGTGGTCGCCTTGTGGCAGTCGCCGGTGTGCTTGGTGATGTATTTCGTGACGTACCGGATGGTCCGTTCGGCGTCCTCGGTGCCGGGCATGACGCCGCGGGCGTCGACCTGGGCGCCGAAGCGGACGACGTGCACAGGCTCGGCGTCCGGGTCGTCGTCGATGGCGTCGAGGGCTGCCGTCCAGGTGGTCAACGGCTCGCGGGAGTCGGGGTCGACCCATGTCGCCGCCTGCTCGTCCCAGACCGGGAGCCGGTCGAGGGTGTAGCGCTGGACGTCGACCGAGGGCCACCACACCTGGTGATAGGTCGCCGCCGCCACGGTGCGGAGCACGTCCCGAGGGATGGTGCCCCGGATGGCGAAGTGGGCGTGCGGGGCGAGACGGCGTTGCGGCTCGACGCAGCCGGCGTACTGGACGTTCCAGCCCTCGCACCGCCGAAGGTTCTGCCAGAACCGGTCGAGAAGCCGGGGGAAGTGCACGGCGTCCCAGGCTGCGCGGCGGTAGTCGTACCTGGCCGGGTTGACGGGGGTGCCGTCGGGGCGGACCGGGCCGTACGAGTCGAGTGTGAGGGTGAGCCACATCGACGGTTGGTAGGTGGAGCCGTCCGGGGCGGTGTAGGTCTTGCCGACGGTGCGGCCCTCGACCTTGCGCCGGGGCAGCTCGGGGGCATCTTGGCGCCGCTTGGTGGAGCGCTTGCGCCGTGGGCCGGGCTCCTCGTCCTGGTCCCCATCGTCGGTGACGTGGGGTGGCCCGACGCGTCCGCGCAGGCCCTCAGCGGCGATGGCTTCCTCGACCTCGCGGATCGCCTCGTCGAGGTCGGTCACCTGGTCCCACTGGGCAGCGCGTACGGCCTCGTCGCGGGAGAACTCCAGGTGTGCGCGGAAGAGGATCAGGGACTTCTGTGCTTCGGTCGCGGGTTCCGGGCCGGGTAGTGGCTCGTCGTCGCGGTGCCAGCCCTCGCGGATCTGGGCTTGCCGTAGCCGGCGGTTCTTCTTGGCGCACGGCGGGCACTTGTCCTCACGGGTCGCGCCGCAGGGCAGGTCAATGACCTCGGTAAGGCCGGTGTCCAGGTCGGTGCGGCGCATGGCGAGCGGGCGGACGCAGACGCCGTACTCGATGGCGATGTCTTTGAGGACGTCGATCGAGCGGGGTAGCGCCATGCGGGCCGCCCGTGACCCCGGCCGAGGAGCGACCGGGGCCGGGGCGGGTTCGAGGCTGGGCAGGGTCGGAGCCGTCATCGGATGATCCCGACGACCTGGGGCCGGTCGGGTCGGGCGGCGCCGATCGGAGGCAGCACCGCGGCTGATGCCGGCGGCATCACCGGAGCCGGCGGCGCGGGTTCGACGGGCTGCGGCTCGTCGTACCAACCGCTTTGCGGCTGATCGGGCTCCGGTGCCGGTGGGGTGGTGGGTTCGCTGGACAGGACGACCTTCACCAGGGCGAGGAACGCCAGCGACGGCACGGCCGCGACGATCCAGCCCCAGACGGAGGGTTCGGCTTCGGCGACCTGGGCGGCAAGGGAGAGCAGCGCGAACGCGATCAGGAGCACGCCGACCAGGCCGACGGGGCGATTGACACGGCGGCGGGCGCGGATCTCTAGGCCGAGGTAGATGGCCATCAGCTCGACCGCTACGGCGTTGGCCCAGCCGATCCAGTCGGGTTGGCCGTGGGCGACGGTCAGGTCGTGGACGTGGGTGAAGGCGGCGGCGCCGGCCATGGTGCCGATGGCGAGCAGGATCAGCACCCGAACGCCGGACTCGGCACGTTCGCGGATCATCGGCCGCCCCTGTTGTCGCGGACGGTCAGGGTGATGCAGATCTGCTGACCGTTGAGGTCACGGCGGCGGTTGACCATGTGCGCCAGGCCGTGCAGGGCACCGGCGAGTCGGTCCGGGGAGCCGTTGAGTTCGATGTGCAGCGGCTTGAGGCGGTGAGTGCCGAGGAAGAAGCTCTTGAGGGACATCGGTTACCTCCGGGCCGGGGCGACGCGGGTACGGATGTGCTCGGGTGGCTCGCCGAGGGAGGCCACCGCTTCGGAGAGGCAGCGCCACAGCGCCCACGCCTCGCAGACGGACGAGATCCGTGCGGCTCTCGGAAAGCGTGTCGAAGTCGGCGGCCGTCTCGCCCGCGACATCGAGGATCGGCCCGTCAGCGTCAAGATGCGGTCGCTGGAGGTGCTTCACGAAGCGCCCGTCACCGACCTGATCGGACTCGACCGCGACTTCACGGGCGGCGTGGACCCGATGGACTACCTGAGGGAGATCCGTGGCGCGTCCTGACAACCCCTCCTCGGTCTACCTCGACTCGGACACCATCATCTATGCCATCACCGAAAAATCCGGGTACGAACCCGTGGCCGCGGTGCTGCGCCTCGCAGAGGCGAAAAGCTTGAGGTATTCATCTCCGATCTGTCTTTCGTTGAAGCGCGGGGATGGAGCAATACCGATCCTTACCCGCCGGATCTCGACCGGAAATGCCGAAACGCGCTGGACAGCAACAGCTTGGTACGGATGGAATTCTCACGGCGGATCGCCCTTCGGGCTCGTGGGTACGCCCACACGTATCGATTGGGCAACTACGACGCGATCCACCTCGCATCGGCGGTGGAGGCCAGTGCCGATGTGCTGATGACTTGGGATAAGAAGCTCCTGCGCGCAAGGTACGTCGACGGGGTATGGATCGAGGAGCCGTACGAGATTGGCGCCCCAGGGCTTTTCCCAGCCTGAGCCGACCGAGCGTCTCACTCTTCCGAAACGAAGTGGGCCGGCTGGATCGTTGAACCAGTCAGAGGACAGGCAAGGCAAGGTGGCTACGCGGTAGCGAAGACCGACTCGGGGTATGTCGACGGCTATGCCAGGTCACGTTAGAGCAGTGGATGAGGAACACTCACGGCCGGCGGGTGTCGATGACACAACTGTCGAGGCGTTGGGCGAGTTGAGTAAGGCCCTGGAGACAATCCACCGGGTGCGCGGTCACCTGTACTCGGCGCACCAGCTAGTCGGTGGCGCGGATCTCACCCTTGACCGGGTGGTGAAGCTGCTCCGCGAGGCCGGGCACGACGAGATGGCCGACCGGGTCGAGCACGAGCTGTTGGGGCGCAACGTGCTACCCGGCCGGTGGACGTTCCAGATCGTGGAGGAGTTCGACGACGGCTACTACGCCGCGTTCCAGGAGATCGAGCGGGACGCGCGGGAGAAGCTAGCCGGCGGTCGGCGGCACATCTTCGAGGCGGAGATGAAGGAACGGCGCCGTACCCACGGGATGCCGGGGCACGAAGCTACGCCGTAGCGACCGCCGAAGCCGTTCGGAATCATCGAGGCCAAGGCGTTGGCTCGGGCGTCGATGATCCTCATCCGTGCCTGGTACTCGGCCGGTTCCCGGTGCGCGGCCTGGCTGGTCACCTGACCGGGCCACTTGCGGTAGAGCAAGCCGTACTCCCGGGTGAAGTAACCCGCAGTGACCGCGTTGGCGGCGAGCAGGAGGCCGGTGTCCTCGGAGGCGGGCAGCGCCATCCAGCCGCCTAGTGCGAAGACGAGATGACGAGGGCCGGTCCCTGACGGGGCCGGCCCTCCGTTTGTGCTGCTCAAGCGAGGGGAGGATACGAGATTCGAACGTAAACATTCACGGCCACTCCATTGGGTAGCCGTCGGTGACGTGGTGTGACTGGCGGGTTAGCCGGGTGTCCAGGCTGGTGGTGTCCAGGGCCGGCCGGTCAGGGCGTCACGGATGGCGGTCATGACATCAGCGTCGTGCTTCTTGGCGGTGGAGATGTAGCCGGCGGTGGCGTACCGGTCGGCGGTGACGTCTTCGCTGGTGAGCCGTCCGGAGATCTTCTGCTGGGTCTTGGCGGGCAGAGATCACGTTCGGCCTGGTTGGAGGTGGGTGGGATGCGCAGGTCGGTGACGAACCGCAGGATGTCGTCCTGTCGGTCGCGGAGGTCTTCCAGCAGCCCGGCACCTGCTGGACGATCGGGCAAGCACGTGCGTTACAACAGTTCCAGGCCGCCGTCGACGGTCAGGATTTGCCCGGTCACCCAGTCGGCGTCCGGTCCGGCTAGGTGGACGATCCACCGGGCGATGTCCTCTGGTGTGCCGCGCCGGCGCAGCGGAATCGTTTCGATCTGGGCGGCGGCGATCGCTTCTTTTTCTGCCGGTGTGAAACCGGCTGCAGTGATGACCTCGCTCTCGGTCGGTCCGGGGGCGACGGCGTTGACGCGGATTCCGTCCGGCGCTAGTTCGAGGGCCCATGATTGAGTCAGATGTTCCAGAGCCGCCTTCACCGCGCCGTAGTGTGATGATCCAGGGATAGGGCGGTGCCCGTAGGTGCTGGAGATGTTCACGACGCTTCCCCGGCTCGCCTTGAGCAGCGGAAGCGCTGCCCTCGTGAGGCGGGTCGGCGCGACGATGTGGATTGTGATGAGGTCGGAAACCGCGTCGTCGGAGACTTCCTGTAGTGGCGCCTGGAGGTAGGTCCCGGCGTTGTTTACTACCACGTCGAGCCGACCCCAGCGTTCAACCGCCGTACGGACGACTTCGTCCGGAGCGGTCGGTTCACGAAGGTCCGCGGTGACGTAGTCGATCAGGGAGTGCTGCTTCGCGGTGCGACGAAGCGCCTCCTCACGCCGGCCGACTCCCAGGACCCGAATTCCCGAAGACGCAAGTTCCAGAGCAGTGGCCGCACCAATTCCGGATCCTGCGCCGGTCACAATGGCGACTTTAGGTGACGATTGCGTCGACGTCATTGGTCCGCCGTCATTGACTGTCATTTTGATCTCCTTCTCAGAAGCTGCAACGTCGCAGCTCCGTCTCTTGCATCCTACCAGCATCCCGGCGACCGGCTTTACGATCCCGGAAAGATGTTCGCCGACCTTAAGGAACTCTTGGAGCTAGCTCACCACTCTGCTACGGGTGGCAGTTTCGAACCCTTGACCAGGGTAATTCAGTACTGCCCGCCACAGTGGGTCATCACCTCCACACACTTGATTTCAACAGATCCGGGATACGCTATTCCGATTCTCCGCATCAACGAGCCACGATGGCACGAACGCATGGCCGAAAAGTCGTGGCTAGAATACAATTCATTTGCCTCCGCCACCGCCAAGGCTCTATTCGAAGCCGGGAATCTTGAAGTAAGGCCGCCGAGATCAAAAGAAGATCCGCCCTTTTAGGCGCCTAATCGGCAGCAATCTCCATTGCCCGACGGTTAGCTCAACCCGCTAGGGGGTACTAACAACCCCATGGGGGTAAACTATCATGAAGGCCCTGACAAGCAGCACTCGCGGCCGAGTGGACTAGATGACATCACAGTTGAGGCTTTAGGGGAATTAAGCAAGGCGCTGGAGACGATCCACCGAGTGCGGGGGCACCTGTACTCGGCACACCAGCTCGTCGGCGGCGCGGATCTCACCCTTGACCGAGTGGTGAAGCTGCTCCGCGAGGCTGGGCACGACGAGACCGCCGACCGGGTAGAGCACGAGCTGTTGGGGCGCAATGTGCTACCCGGGCGATGGACGTTCCAGATCATGGAGGAGTTCGACGACGGCTACTACGCAGCGTTCCAGGAAGTCGAGCGGGACGCGCGGGAGAAGCTGGCCGGCGGGCGGCGGCACATCTACGAAGCGGAGATGAAGGAACGTCGGCGTACCCACGGGATGCCGGGGCACGAGGCTACGCCGTAGCGCTACCGGCGAGACCGTGCGGCAACATCGAGGCCAGGGCATTCGCTCTGGCCTCGATGATCCTAATCCGCGCCTGGTACTCGGCCGGTTCCCGGTGCGCGGCCTGGCTGGTGACCTGGCCGGGCCACTTGCGGTAGAGCAGGCCGTACTCCCGGGTGAAGTAGCCCTCGCTGACAGCGTTGGCGGCGAGCAGGAGGCCGGTGTCCTCGGAGGCGGGCAGCGCCATCCAGCCGCCCAGGGCGAAGACGACATCCCGCCGGAGGCACAGGGTGGCCGGGTGCACGCGGATGCCCGGTAGTCGTTCGCCTGCCAGAACGACAGGACCGCACCGCGGTCGATGACCCCGCCGGCGGGGTCCTTGTCCCACCCGGCGGTCGACCCGTCGGGCAGCAGATCGAGTACCCGTGAGGTGGTCCAGCCGATCTGCGGGTGCGCGTGGAACGCGGCGATGTCCCGGGCGAGCGCGCCGGGGGTCAGCTGGTCGTCGGCGTCCAGGACCTTGATGAGTTGCCCGGAGACTCGGGAAAGAGCGAGGGTACGGGCAACACCAGGCCCACCGGGACGGCCGGTGCCCAGACTGATCCGGGGATCATCGGGCAGCGCGTCAACCAGGGCGCCGGTCTGCCCGTCCTCCTGGACGAGCCATTCCCAGTCCCACCCGTCAGGCATCTCCTGCTTGGCCAACGATTCATAGGCGCCAGCCAGGTGCTCGATGCTGGGCGCGTGGACCGGGGTGATGACCGAGACGAGCTGCGTCAAGTTTTCCACCGCTGGAGTTTGTGGGAGTAGACAAGCTCGGTGCGGTCGCCCGGCATCACCACGTCGGCGACCTCGACGACTCGGCCAGTGGTGTCGGTCGAGGTCTTTCGCACGGTGAGCACGGAGACGCCCGGGTCGATGTCCAGCAGCTCGGCCTCATCGGGCGACGGCGGGCGAGCGCGAATCTCGTCGTCGATCCGGTCCAGCTCGATGCCAAGCGTGTAGAGCTGATGCTGCGTGCCGCCCGGCCACGGCTCCTTGCCCGCGTCGAGCAGGTCCGGATTCGCGGCCACGAGGTCGTACGGCAGGTAGGAGTACGACACGGTCAGCGGCGCGTTCTCGTGCCGCGAGGACGTCCAGTAGACCCGGCGAAGCAGCGACGTACCCGGCTCGACCTGCAAGGCCGCCGCCATCTCCGTATCAGCCTGCACCTGGGAGTACTCGGCGTGGAACTTCAGATCGTCGACGGTCAGGCCGGTGTCGTGCTCGGTGGCACCGGTCTTCACCCGCTCGTCCTCGTCGAGCAGGACGCGATCCTTCTCCCACTGGTACCGCTCGGTGTTGCGACGGCGTACCCGCTGGCGGGGTGCCCGCACGTAGGTGCCGCGCCCCTGCTCGGCGCGGACCAAGCCCCATTCCCAGAGAGCCCGGGCTTTCCTCGCAGCTGGCCACGCGTCTGCAGGCCGAGGCGATGCGGGTGGGCCACGAGTCGGTGGCGACCGCACTCACCTACTTGTTTGGTCGGATGAGCTGTGCCGTATGCGGTGCCACGTTCAGCGTTGCGGACGAGTTGACCGGCAATTCTCCCCGATGAACGCAGGCATCCTCATTTGTCGCGGACCGTGAGGGCCTCCGCGACTCCTCTTGAGGATCATGTCGGGCATCAGGTGGGACGCGAGCGCTGTCAAGCATGTCCCGCGACAGGACAACGGGCACGGTGAACCCACTGCCGAATTGGCCTCTTCTGAATCAAGGCGGCCCGCAAGCGGGCCGCGCCGGCCCGGCCCCGGCCTGCTGGCGACCTCCGGCCGGCATCGGCCGGGCCGGCCGGCCACGCTTGGGACGAACAGGACCTGGAAGACCCTCGGGGCTCCGCCCCGAACCCCGACCCTCCTCAGAGATGCCGCCACAGATCCCCTCGCCGGGCACCACAAGGGCTACCAGCCTCCCCGGACGGGGACCAGGTCGTTCCGTCCGGTAGGGCGCTCCACCTGGACCCCGTCCGGGGATGCTGGACGGTCTACGACTGCCCGACGAGGAGATCCGCTAGCCGAACCGGTAGCTCAGACTTTCATCGCCTGAACTGCCACCACCGGCGGGCGTTGTCGCCGTCCTTCGATTCAGGGCCCACCCATGCCTCATCCACTTCCTCGCCCTGCTCGAAGTGCTTCACGTCCAGGCGCACGATGCGACGAGCCGAGATCACCGAGAATTGGGCATCAACTCGACCTGTCACCCCCTCCTTGGAGGTTAAGGAGATTGGGGCGGACAGCAAGATCTCCCGGTCCTGAGTCTCCTCAGGCACTGGGCTGAAGGAATACAGCCTGCCTTGTACGTAGCTGCCGTCGTCCATGTGAGCACCCACGAAGATGCGCCCGGCGCCCTCCTCGTCGTACATATGCATGACCTTGTACCAGGCAGATCTGGTGTCGATACTGCCGCCGTTTGAGCCCGTCAACGAGCCCAACACCCGGCTGAACCCGAGCGTCTTGCTTAGTTCGAGGACGCGAGGGTGAGCAGCAGCCACGCCGATCACGACCGCGCTGGCAAGGAGAGCGAAGGACCACCAAGCAACGCTGACATGGTGCTCTCGGGCGTAGCTGGCCGGATCCCTGACCAGCTCGCGAACGTTCAGGGTGTGATTCGGAATTAACGCCCGTAGACCCGTATGGAACAGGGCGACGGCGGCCAGGCAGGCGACGCTGGCGAAAACCACCGTGAGCGACTCGCGGAAGGGCGAGAAGATACCCCTCGGGGTCGTCCGCTCTCGAAGCAGAACGTAGGCAAAGCCGGGTGCAAGCAGTGCGACGAACAGCACCAACCCGACGAGGCTGGACGGGACCACCCCGACTGCCTCCGCTACTTCGTCTTCTTCGACCCGGACTTACCGGACGCCTGCGCCTCAGGGCTCAGTTTTGTGGACCGCGGAGGCTTCTGGGCCGAAGACACCGTCTCCTGCCGAAACTCGCCGCTCGGCGTACTGACGTGCCGCTTGCCACTCGACTTGTCGCTGCCCTTTGCCATGTTGGTCCTCCAGGGACTCGTGCCCGCTGCGTGCCCGATGGACCGGGCAACCAAGGGCAACCAAGGTCAACTGCAACAAAGACAACGAAGGCCCCTAACTTGCGTTTCCGCAGGTCAGGGGCCTTGCCATCCCTGGTGGCGGGTAGAGGATTCGAACCTCTGAAGCTTTCGCGACGGATTTACAGTCCGCTCCCATTGGCCGCTCGGGCAACCCGCCAGGGCAGACCACCGCACTCGCGCGCGGCAGCGACGCCCAGGATAGCGGTTGCCCCCGGGGCCGTCGCAACCGGGTACGGTCAGGGGGTCGTGCCGCTGGTCAGCGGACGACGGTACGTGACAGACCGCCGGACAGCAGGAGCATGAGCATGGCAGCGAACCCGTCCTTCGACATCGTGAGCAAGGTCGATCGCCAGGAGGTCGACAACGCCCTCCGTCAGGCGGAGAAGGAGCTCGCGCAGCGGTTCGACTTCCGCGGCACCGGCGCGGAGATCTCCTGGTCGGGCGAGGAGGCGATCAGCCTCCAGGCGGAGACAGAGGAGCGGGTCAGCGCCGCGCTGGACGTCTTCAAGGAGAAGTTGATCAAGCGGAACATCTCGCTGAAGTCGCTGGACGCCGGCGACCCGCGCTCCTCGGGCAAGGTCTTCAAGATCGACTGCAAGGTGATCCAGGGCATCGACTCGGACAAGGCCAAGGCGATCAGCAAGAAGATCCGCGACGAGGGCCCGAAGGGCGTCCAGGCCCAGATCCAGGGTGACCAACTGCGCGTCACCGGCAAGAAGAAGGACGACCTGCAGGCCGTCATCGCGCTGCTCAAGGGCGAGGACTTCGGCGTGGCGCTGCAGTTCACCAACTACAGGTAAGGACTAGCCAGCTCGGCCGCTTAAACCCATCATCACCCTGTTTACTTGGGCATTTCGCGTCGCCAGTAGTCGTCCCACATCGACCTTTGACGGCCTGGCGACGGCTTGGACCTAGTGCTCGTTGACCATTTTCGGGGCCGGCGTGGGGTCGTCGATGGTCGCGATACGGCGTACTGGTGAGGCGAGCAGCCAGAGCGCTGCGAGAACTCCTCCAGCGCCGGCGATGATCAGGGTGGGGCGTAGGCCAATGGTCGTGCCGAGCCAGCCACCGACCACTGCACCGACCGGCCGGATGCCGTAGTTGACGGCGCTGTACGCGCCAGCTCTGCGCCCCCGAGCCTCGTCCGGAGTGACCTTTGCGATGAGCGCATTGAGGTTGACGTCCATGAGCATGACTCCGATGCCAGAGATCAGTTCAACGACGGCGAGCACCGCAATCTTGGCCCAGGTCGGTCCGCCGGCCAGGGCCATCAGGGCCAGTGGCGCGGGAAACAGGATGGCGCCGATGATCGCGGTACGTCCCACCCCGAACGCTCGCGAGACACGTGGCGCCAGGGCTGCGCCACCTAGTGCGCCGATGGCACCGACACCGAAGGCGAGGCCGATGGCGCCCGCCGACAGGTCAAGCTCGCGACTGGCGTACAACACCAGTAGCGCGTTGGCGATGAACGTGAAGAAGTTCACGGTGCTGGTGCAACCGAGCGCGGCGCGTAGCACCGGGTGATGCAGCACCAGCGCGAGGCCCTCACGGACCAGGGCAATGGTCGATGACCGGCTCGGCGGTGGTGGGACCTCGGTCACCGGGATACGGCCGATCACCAGCGCGGAACCCAGGAACGACACGGCGTCTACGATGACCGCGACCGGAGCGGTCAGCGCCTGCACGAGCGCGCCTCCGACGGCGGGGCCGGCAACGGATGAGCCGGCCCGGCTCAGGCTCAACCTGCTCGTCGCGTCGATGTAGGCCGACGGCGGCACGAGCACCACGAAGAACGACTGGTACGCCATGCCGAACAGCACCGCCCCGGCGCCGGTGAGCAGTGCAACGACGTAGAGCTGGGTCAGGGTAACCGCGTCGAGCAGGTAGGCCACGGGAAGACTGAGCAGCACAGCAGCCCGGGCCAGGTCAGCGGCGATGAGCAAGCGGCGTTTGTGGGTGCGCCGATCCACCCAGGCCCCGACGAACATCCCGAGTAGGTACGGCAACCAGATCAGCGCGGTGAGAACGCTGACCTGGCGGGGCGTCGCGGCCAGCACCGTGACAGCGATCAGCGGCAGGGCCAGTTCAGTGATCCGGTCCCCGAACTGCGAGATCGTTTCGCCGAGCCAGAATGCGCGGAACCGTCGGTTGCCCCGCAGGGACGACGTTGGCGCGGCGGTCGCGGCGGTCATGCCGGGGACGATTCATCAGCGCCGGGCTCAGGCATGACGTATCGCAGCGTCCGTACGCCACGAGCACCGGCAGGTGACTCGTGATCCTTGCGTTGGACGTACGGGGCGATGAGTTCCTCAACGGCGTCCTCAATCTGGCGGAGTTCCTCGGCGGTTACCACGATGCGGGTGTCGGCCATGCCGGCTAGCCGCCGCCACTGGGTATCTAGTCGGGGCTCGTCCTGTAACAGCCACTGCTGGGGAAGCTCGGCGTACTGCGCGAACCTCTCGCCTTGCAGTTGACGTGCTGCGCTCTGGCCCTCGGCATCGTCGGGCAGATTGAAGCGGAAGCCCTTCGCTGCGGCCTGCCACCAGCGCTCCCGTTTGCTGCTCGCACCATCCCAGCCCTTGATCAGGCCAAACGACGCGAGGTGCCGCAGATGCCAGCTCACGACTGAGGGTGTGGCGCCTACGTGGGGTGATAGCTGGGTCGCCGTGGAGGGGCCGTGCCGCTGGAGGTGGTCCAGGATGGCCAGCCGGACTGGGTGGGCCAGCGCCCGCAGCGCTTGCGGGTCGGTGATCTCGAAGTCCCCGTAGCGATTCGTGAGAGACATGTCTCGAAAGTACTCTCTCAGGTCTGGCATGGGCAACTGGGCATGCATGCCGTCCTCGCTCGACGGACGCATCGACCTTCTGCATCCCGTCTGCCATCGACCCGCCCTCCCGGGGAGCGGGCGGCCGCCCGGCCCGCCACGTCAAGCGGACCTTGACCGCTCGCTCGGACGCTGGCGGGTCGGGCGGCGGTCTGCTCGGCTTTGCCGGGTCGAGGGCAGGCGGGATGGCTACCGCAACCACCCACGGCCTCGCAGCCGCCGACGATCTTCGGCCATCCTGGAGCCGGAGCGCCCCCGCCGGAGGCGCAGTGACCACAACCCCGCGACCGTCGCAAGCTCGCCGACGCGGCCGGCGTCCGCTCCCCTACGCCGCGCGGGCTCGTGGCCGCGCGGCCCGGCCGGCTGCCGGCCCACCACTCGGTCAACGATCCGGTCGTCCTGCGGCGGCCCACCGGGCTACCCATTCCCGCGCCAGCCGCCGGGCATCACGCGTGACGGCCGCAGAGCGACAGCGGCAGCGGCCGGCGCGCGCCCAGGCGGCGGCGCATGCGGCCCGTCAAGGGCCGCCTTGAAGACGTACAGAAACTTTGCACAACATCGCCGGCAGCCCGCCGGCAGTCGACATCGCCGGCAGCCGGCTGTCGGGGCTCAGGACCTGCGTCACGGATCGGTATCAGGACCTGGGCTCCGCCACCTGTAGCAGCGGCCCGACGCCGTGGTCGACGAGCTGATCCGGACCGGCGGTGACGGGTAGAAGGAAGAGCTGGCCGCCTGGACCGAAAGCCGCCCGTGTAACGCGGGCCGCCCGTTTCCAGGCCAGGACCGCATATCCGAATTCACCGGCGCTGCCGCGTGGTACGAATGCTTCAAGCCTGGGACAAAGCGGGCAGAACGGGCGAGCTGATGACGACGACGAGCGGCGCCAAGATGCTGCGAACGCCCGAGGAGACGCGGACAAACTTTCTGGAGCTGTTCGTCGACCTGGTGTTTGTCGTCGCGCTCGTCCAGCTCTCGCACGGGCTGATCGAGGAACTTACGTGGAGCGGCGCCTTCCAGACGCTGGTGCTGCTGTTGGCCATGTGGTGGATCTGGACCACGACAGCGTGGACAACCAACTTGTACGACACGCAACGGCTGGCGATCCAGCTGCTGGTCACCGCGACCATGCTCGGCAGCCTGGTGATGGTGGTCGCGCTGCCCGATGCGTTCGGCGAGCGAGGTCTGGTCTTCGCAGGCGGGTACGTCGCCATCCACATCGGCCGCCAACTCTTCCTCGTCCTCGCCCTGCGTGGCCACGAGTTGCAGCGCAGGAGCGCCCGGGAGCTGTTCTGGTTCGGTGTGTCGGCGGTGCCGTGGATCGCTGGGGCGGCCGCGCACGGTGCGGCGCGTGGGGCGCTGTGGACGCTGGCGGTGGCCGTGGACTACGTGGCGCTCCCAATCCGCTGGCCCACACCGGGGCTGGGTCGCTCAACCAAGTCGGATCTCGGCATCCTGGGCGAGCACCTGGCCGACCGCTACCGGCAGTTCTTCATCATCGCGCTCGGCGAGTTGATCCTGGTCACCGCGTCCACCCTCAGTGGCAGCGGCTTCGCGGCTGATCGGACCGCGGCGCTCGTGGTGTCGTTCGCCACCACGGTGCTGTTCTGGCGGATCTACATCTACCGCGCCGGGGAACTGTTGGCCGCGGCTGTCTCCGCGGCCCCGGTCCCGAGCCGCGTCGCCTTGTCGGCGACATACTCCCACCCGATCATGGTGGCCGGCATCGTCGCCACCGCCGTCGGCGTCGAACTCGTCATCGCCCATCCACTCGGACACACGCAACCGGCCTGGGTCGCCGTCATCCTCGGCGGACCCGTGCTGTTCCTGGCCGGGCGCGCCTGGTTCGAACACACGGTATTCAACCGCGTGTCCCGGGATCGGCCGACCGGCGTGCTCGTGCTGGCCGCCCTGGCACCGGCGATGCTGTTCGTGCCGCCGCTGCTCGCCGCCCTCGCCGCCACCGCAGTCCTAGCAGCGATCGCCGTCACCGACGCGGCCCGCGCGCGAGGACGCCCACCCGAGCAGCCGTCACCACCCGGCTAGGCGGAATTGTCACCCACATCCTGAGACGGTCTGTCACGGACGTCCTGAGACCCGACATCGCCGGCAGTCCGGCCGGACTTCCGGGCGACGATCGCCGCCGGTTGCCCGGGTCAGGCGTTGGTCGAAAGAAAGAGGGCTCGTAGCGCAATCGCCCGGGACTCGATGAGCTGCATGCGGAGCTGCCACTCCTCGGTCGCAGTCCAGTCGGCTTGTGCGGTGATCTGGTCGGGGTGCTTCCGGTACAGCAACCCTGGTTCGTCAATGAAGTACCCGGCGGCGATTACTGAGGCTGCGAGCAGTAGTCCGGTGTCCTCGCCGCCGGGTAGCGCCATCCAGCCGCCGAGGGCAAGCGCGAGTTCTCGTCGGATGCACAGCGTTGCTGGGTGCACAGGTATAGCCGGCTCGTCTACGCGCTGCCCAAGGGCCGCAAGACGCGGGACATCCCGCTGCCCGGGTCGGTGGGTGCGGCTCTCACCCGCCACCTGGAGGACTTCCCCCCGGTTCCGGTGACACTGCCATGGGAGATGCCAGGCGGCCCTCCGGTCACCGTCAACCTTGTCGTCCACGGCCGGACCAACGTCGCCATGGACCGCCACACGTTCAACCGGGACTACTGGCACGTTGCCCTGGCGAGCGCGGGCATGCCGCCTTCCCGGGCCACCGGAACGCACGCCCTGCGGCACTTCTACGCCTCGGTCCTACTCGACGCCGGGGAGAGCGTCAAGGCGCTATCGGAGTACCTGGGCCACGCGGATCCCGGATTCACCCTGCGCACCTACACCCACCTCATGCCGACCAGCGAGGACCGCACGCGGCGGGCCGTGGACAAGGTGCTCGGGTCGGCGTCGGACGGCCTGGCGACGGCCTAGCGGCGATCATGGCGGCGTTTTGGCTGCTGGTGGGTGGTTTCTCTGCAGTTCACCAACTACCGGTAAGAGACTCTTCGCGCCGCAGGTCACGCTCTGGGCCACTTGCGCTACCTGCGCAAACCGTCGTCGCCAATGGTCATCATTGGTTGGCCTCTGTCCGACCTCTGACGGCCTGGCGACGGGGCTTGCATCCGGTACCCAGGTACAGGCTTACCGTCGGGGTATGAGCGACCCACATGTCACGACGGATGACTCCTGGGCGCCGGATGCGTGCACCCTGCCGACGCACGAACGGCCGCTGCGGCTCGCCGAGTTCGATCAGTTCTTCCGCGATGCGGTCCAGCGTGTCGACCGGCTGTCGGCACAGCATCTGCGACTGCACTTCGACGGCGCGGAGCAGGTGGAGGAGACAGCGCGGGATCTGACGGACCGTGAATCATCTTGCTGTTCGTTCTTCGCTTTCGACATCGTGCGACCCAGCCCGGACTCGCTGACCCTGGACGTCCGGGTACCGGCGGCACACGTCGACGTCCTCGATGCCCTCGCCGAGCGGGCGACGCCCGTCCGGGGCCGGAAATGACCGGATCGGGGCTCCGCAGCGGCCAACTGGCCGACGCGGCCGGCGTCAACTTGCAGACGCTGCGCTACTACGAGCGCCGGGACTACTTGCCCGTCCCCAGCGGTCGCCGGGCGGGCATCGGCTCTACCCGTCCGACACGGTCACCCTGCTGCGGGTCATCAAGACCGCACAGCGCCTCGGCTTCACCCTCAACGAGGTCGCCGACCTGCTCGGCGCGGGCCGACATCAGCACAGCGGCCACCCCGACGCCGGACTCCAGGCACGGGCGAAGGACAAGCTCGTCGAGGTGGAACGGAAGTTGGCAGACCTGGCCGTCATCCGCGACACCCTGCACGCCGCCATCTCGGCCGGCTGCGACGACCTGGTCGCCTGTGCCAGCAGCTCCTGCTGTCCCCTGCCCTTTGCGGAGCTCGCCGAAACGAACGAACGTGCCGAGACCTGCTGACCCGCTGCGCCGCCTTCTCCCCACCAGCATGACCGGACTCGCAGGAGCCGCCCGCGCCGCCTGCTGCATCCTGCCGCCGCTGCTGGCAGCCGGGATTCTCGACGTACGAAACGACTCAGGTGTAACGCCCGTCCCGTCTCCCACGCCGATGGGAAGGGTGGTGTAGGCGCGGCGCGGTGGAGGTCAGCGTCAGCGACCCGCCCAGACCAGCCTCGGACCCCCGGCCGGTACGCCCTAGGGAGTTGTCATGGCCCAGTCAGCACACCACACGTCGTCCGCTCGGTGGCCCCACGTCAACGTTTCCAATGCCACGCCCTCGACCTCGCACGGATGGAACTCGCCGACTCGCCCTGTCCCCGTCCTGTCGAGGCGCTGGGATCCGTGGTGGTCGTATGCCATGTTTGGGGGAATCATCCTTGTGGTCGGATCCATTGCTCTCGGCGTGGTGCTGTTGAGCCGATGAAGCGACACACTTCTCTCCTCAGAAGAGTCGACGCCGGTTACCAGACTCTCGCCGCTGGGCTGGCACAACTCGTGCAGGTCCTGCCCAGTCGCTGATCCGCCCTGCTGGTCGAGCCGGCGCCGCACGGACACGTCGGGTCTTGTTTCGTCCGGTGCCCGCCTGGGCACCGCTACGTCATGGACACCGGGCATCTGCTCAACGGCCGGTACCGGCTGGTGGACCGCCTGGGTGCGGGCGGCATGTCGGTCGTCTGGCGGGCCCACGACGAGGTGCTCGGACGGGACGTCGCGGTCAAGATGCTCTCGCCGGAGCTGGCCGCCGACCCGCAGCTACTGCAGCGTGTCCGGCTGGAAGCTCGTTCGGCGGCGCGGTTGCGCCACCCGAACATCGTGGAGGTCTACGACTACGGCGAGGCGGCCGACGGCGCCGGACGTCGGCTGCCCTATGTCGTCATGGAGGTCGTTGAGGGCCGCTCGCTGGCACAACTGCTGACCGGCGGTGCGCTGCCGTGGCGACTGGCCGTGCTGATCTGTGCCCAGGTCGCCGCCGCGCTGGCGGCCGCCCATGACCGCGGCGTCGTTCATCGGGATGTCAAACCCGGCAACGTGATGGTGACCGCGGCAGGGGCCAAGTTGGTGGACTTCGGGCTCTCGGCCGCTTCCGGCGACGCGGATGGTTCGGCCGGACCGTTGCTCGGTACACCGGCCTACCTGGCTCCCGAACGGCTGCAGAAAGGGTTGGTGCAGCCGGCGACGGACGTGTATGCGCTGGGTCTGTTGCTCTATCGGGCACTGGCCGGGAATCTGCCGTGGCACGCCTCCAGCACCACCCAGATGCTGGTCGCGCACCGCTATCAGGAGCCAGCCGCCTTGCCGCCCATCGAGGAACTCCCGCCCGAGGTGACGGAGTTGTGTCGGCGGTGCCTTGGCAAGGAGCCTGCCCAACGGCCAGACGCGGCCGAGGTTGCCATGGTCCTCAGCGACGTTGCTGGGCTCTCGGCCGCCACGCTCGTGCTGTCCCAACAGGAGGCCACGGCCGAGGCAGGTCCGCCGAAGGTCGCTGTACCGGGCCGGACGACCGGTGGTGCCGGCAACCTGACCAAGATCGCGGTCGGGCTGCTGACACCAGGCCCGTACGAGCAGCTTTTAGCCCGCTGGCGACAACTGTTGCCGAGCAGACGTCGCCAGATCGCGGCCACTGGCGCTGTCGCCCTGCTGTTCCCGGGCGTATTCGCTGCCGCTTGGCTGAATCACACAGCAGGTCAGGGAGAGGATCAGGGCGTGGTTGGCACGCCCAGTGCCGTCGCCGGGATGGGCGAGCGTAAACCGGAGTGCGGTGTCCGGTACACGGTCCGGCGGGCCGTCAACGGCCGTTTCTCCAGCACTGTCAGCATCTCGAACACCGGAACCACGGCCATCAACACCTGGCGGCTGACCTTCGACCTTCCAGGCGAGCAGCGGCTTCTGCGCGGCTCTCCAGGTGCATGGAAACAGAAGGGCCGTTCGGTGGAGGTACGGGGCGATGCACTGCCTGCGAAGAAGTCCTTCACCGCTCGCTTGGACGGGACTTACCGAGAGGTGAACTCCCTTCCCACCATCTTCACGATCAACGGGACCGTCTGCCGGTCGAATTTCTCCGTCGCCGGTCAGACCGTCCGGCCCGTCCCGCCCCCGAGTGAGGGTAACGACGACGAGAAGAAGGACGAGGAGAAGGACGAGGAGAAGGACGAGGAAAAAGACGAGGAAAAAGACGACCACTAGGGCCTGTGTCGAAGTCGGCTGCGGGTGCAGGAGTGAGGAAGTTTCGGCGTGGCGGTGACCGATAAATAGTGAGGTCTCCGGTAGATGGTTCATCGACGAAGAAGACCATCAGCACGGAGACCTC
>NZ_JAGPYL010000169.1:0-11045 GCF_018070095.1 Micromonospora sp. U56 | reverse complement strand
TCGTGGTGGTGGCGCCCGAGTAGATCTGCACATCCTGGGCGTCGGTCGGCACCGGCTGCACCTTGATGGTCGGGTCGATGACCACCGGGAACACCCGCGCCGGATCGGCCAGCCAGCCGGCGTCGGCGGACAACGTGACGGTGGTCTGCCCGTACATCTGCTGCACCCGCTGGCTGACCTTGTCGCTCCACACCTTGCCGTGCGGGGACGACTTGTCGTCCTTCGCGTCGTACATGAACGGCGCCGGCATCACGAAAGCCGGCTCGCCACCGCCGCGCGGTACGAAGGCGATCGAGCCGTCCGCACGCTGCTGCGCGGTCAGGCCGGCGGTGTCCAGCGTGAAGGTGTACGACACCGGCCCGGTCGGGGCGCGGTGCAGGACGATCTTCTCCTTGAGCGCGGTGGAGGTGACGTCGTAGACGACGTCGGCGCCGCCGGCGAGCCCCGGGTAGGTGACCGTGGAGCCGGAGACCTTCGGCGTCACAGCCTTCGCACCGCCGGCCAGGCCCAGCTCGATGCTCCGGCCGTCCTTCTCGAAACGGGCCAGCTCCTTGGAGCTGTCACCGAAGAGGCTGGTAAAGGTGTTGGTCCGGTTGCCCTGAACGTACCCCTTGTCCTTGGCCGGTCGGACCGTGGTGTCGATGGTCTGGAACTTGCCCTTGGCGTCCTTGTAGTGCAGCGGCACCATTGAGATCTCGGCCTGCGTCCGACCGTCCGAGAGCTCATAAACCTTGCCGTTGGCGGTCCGCTTGCCGGTCAGTTCCTTGACCCGCTTCTGCGGCGGCCAGTTCTTCGCCGGCGGCGGCTTCTCGTTCACCGCCAGCCCGGCGCTGACCACCTCCGGCCTGGCCTTGCGCGGCCCACCGTCGACCAGGTCCCGCGCGGCGTTACCCAGCTTCGAGAAGAAGCCGTCGTCCTCCTCGGCCTTCGCCACCGGGACGGCACCGCCGCGCTGGTCGTCCGGCACCTCCATCCAGCCCACCGTGGCCACCAACGCCAGCACCAGTCCCCCGACAAGGGGACCTCGTGATCGTCTCTTCACCGTTACCCTCCGGTCCTCTACAGACACGTCGGGTGGAGGCTAGGAACGATCGATACCCGGGCCGCTATCGCTGAGGTATCGCCCGGTGACAGTGCGCTGGTGCGCGCGACGGAACGAGCCCCCGGCGTGGGCGCCGGGGGCTCGCGGGGTGATCGAGGGCTAGTAGCGGCCCAGGTTCTGCACCGGGCACATGACGATGCGCGGCGAGCGGGCCGGGTCGAGCCATTTCAGCACCGAGACCAGGTTGGCGTGGGACATGCTCACGCAGCCCGCGGTGGCGTTGCCGCCGGAGGTGCTGTACTCGTGCAGGAAGATCCCGCTGCCCTTCCCGGGGACGGGCGCGGCCACGTTCGGCGACATGTTGTACGTGATCACCGCGAAGTGTGTGTACGCCGGCTTCTCCGTCCACAGCGCCTCGCTCCAGCCACCCGGGTTGGTGGTGGTGTGCTGGAACGTGTTGTACGCCGGCGAGTCCGGGTTCTCGTTCCACCAGTCGTACTGCACGACCTGGTGGTAGGGGTAGCGCACGCCGGGATTCGCGCCGATGCCGTACATGGTCGGGCCGAACGAGTAGACCCCGGTGGGGGTGTTGGGCACGCCCTCCAGGTGGTTGTCACTGAAGCCCTTCGAGCCGATCCGGGCCGGCAGCGGCGCCGACACCGCCACCCAGTGGCCGTTGACCTTGTGGAACGTCTCCAGGGTGGCGTAGGTGGTGCTGTAGCCGTCGCCGGTCACGACGACCACCTGCGTGGTCGCGGCGGGCAGGGTGGTCAACCGGGAGGCCCGGTTGGGCGGCGGGATCGGCTTCGCCCGGCCCGTCGTCGTCCCGACGGGGCCACCGGCGATAGGAGTTGGTTCCATTCGCCAGATGATCGCATCCCGGCCGTCTTCCCGGTGTCCCGGAAATGGTGACGGATCTCGTCGCACAATTTCGGCGGGTCGATGTAACGCGGGAGAGGCTCGCGACGCTTTCTCTTTCCGGTGGAGAAGAGGATCGACGCGTAAACAGTTCTGGTGGCGGGTCAGGACCGGGTCCGCAACTCCCCGGCCCTGACCACCAGCCGTCCGGTGTGGTAGCGGAATCGCCGCTGCGAGCACGGCGGGCGTGGCACGCCGCCCACGCCGGGCTCAGCACGGCGAGCCGGCCCGCCTGCACTCAGCTCCACGGTGCCCAACTACCGGACTTCGGTGCGTTCCCGACTCACCCCGAAGAGCCGTGAACGCGCGCCCAGGTTAGGCATCCGGCCGCCGCTCGGACAAGCATTCCGGGCCTCCGCTGAATGTGATTGATGCCAATCCTGAAATGCGGCATGTCCGCGTAACGCGGCTACCCGGGTTGACGCTGTTTCTCCTCGAAGCGACCTGTCCGGCCAGGGGCCGTCCGGCCGACGGAGAGCGCTCCCGCCGCGGCGGCGCCGGCGATGAGCGCGAGGGCCGCCAGGTGCAGCAGCCGGACCCCGGCGGGAGCGGGCACGGTGGCCGCCGGCAGCAGCGGCAGCACCGTCGCCCCGGCGGCGGTGACCGGCAGGGCCACTGCCCAGAAGACGGCGGGCCGCGCCGGCGGCGCGGGCGGTCGTACCCCTTGGAAGATCTCACCCCGGCGGGCCGCCCGCAGCGCCAGGGCGACCACCACGACGCCGCCGACGGCGGTGCTGACCAGGTCCGAGAAGAACCACCAGTACATGCCCGTGTGCGCGTGGAAGTCCTCGATCCCGACCAGGCGCAGCCAGCGCTCGGTGTGCGTGGCCCGGTCCCAGAGCACGTGACTGGCCGCGCCGATCAGCGCCGAGCAGACCGTGACCTGCCAGGGGTGCCGGACCGCGCCGAGGGCGGCGTGATCCCGCCAGGCGAAGAGCCGGTCGCCGGGCAGGTGCACCGCGATCCCGGCCACCGTGCGGCGGATGATCCAGGCGTAGGCCAGCGCGACGGGCAGGCCCCACCAGAGCACCCCGCCCGCGGTGTGGGTGTGCACGCCCAGCTCGATCCCGGTGCCGGTGAACAGGTAGGCGACGTCCGGCGACACCGCGCCGGTGGCCAGCGCGACCCCGTCGAACCAGCGCGGTCGCCACAGCTTGAGCGGCAGCACCGGCGCCAGGTGCGAGGGGAACGTCAGGGGCACCTACCGGACGTTACCGGCCGGCGCGTGATCAGAAGTGCCGAAGCAGGTCGGTGAACTCCGCCAGGCGCAGCACGCCCTCGTCGGCCGGGTCGAGTTCGTCGTGCTCCAGCACCCAGGTGTTGTCGTTCGGGATGAACACCGCGTTCATGCCCGCGGCCCGGGCGGGCAGGATGTCGGACTTCGGAGAGTTGCCGATCATCCAGGCGCGGGCCGGATCGAAGCCGTGCTCGCGGGCCAGCCAGCGGTAGGTGTCGACGTCCTTCTCCATCACGATGTGCGCGGCGTCGAAGTGGTGCAGCAGCCCGCAGGCGTCGAGCTTGCGCTGCTGCTCCTCCCGGTCACCCTTGGTCAGCAGCAGCAGGTCGTACCGGCCGGCGAGGGCGTCCAGCGTGTCGGCGACGCCGGGCATCAGCTCCACCTGGTGGGCGACGAGCGCGGCGGCCAGCTCGTCGATCTCCCGGCGCTCCCGCTCGGTGGCGGGCCGCTCGCGCAGCCGCTCCAGGCACTCGCCGAGGCTGCGCAGGAAGACCTTGCTGCCGTACCCGTGGGCCACCGCGTTGGCGCGTTCGATGTCGTCCAGCACCGCCCGGATCTGCGCCCGGTCCAGCGTCGGGTGCTCCAGCCAGTCCAGGAAGTCGTCGATCACCCGCTCGAAGACGACGTTGTTCTCCCAGAGCGTGTCGTCGGCGTCGAAGACGAGCACCGCCGCGTCCCGGCGCTGTTCCATCGGTCCCCCTCCCGGTCTGGCGTCCGGGACACGCTACTGCGCGCCGCCGACGAAGGTCATCCGGGTTACGCCGCCGCGTGGCCCCGGCACGCGACCCGCCCGGTCAGGTCGCGGCGAACAGCCCGGCTGCGATCAGCTCCTCCCGCTGCTCCTGGGTCTCCGGTCGCAGCCGACCGCCCCGGGTCAGCATGACCGTGCCGTGCAGGAGGGCCCAGCCGATCTCGGCGAGCGTGTCGGGGTCGCGGCCGGCGGCCAGCGGCGTCAGCGCGGCGCGCAGCTCGGCGAAGGCGGCGCGGGGCGCGCCGGGCGCCGGGTCCCGGCCGAGGGTGAGGTCCGGGGTGTGGGCGAGCATGGCGTCGTACACCTCCGGGTTGGCGTACGCGAAGTCCAGGTACGTCGTCACCACCGCCGGCCAGGCGCCGTCGTCGCCGGCCGCTCCCCGGGCGGCGGCGAGGGCGGCGGCCAGGTCGGCGAAGCCGCGCAGGGCCACGGCGGCCACCAGCGCGGCCGGATCGGGGAAGCGGCGGTACAGGGTCTCGATGTCGACTCCGGTCCGCTCGGCCAGCCGGCGGCGGGTCACCGCCGCCCACCCCTCGGCCTCGGCCAGCCGCCGGGCGGCCGCCACGACCCGGGCCGGCTCGGCCGGCTCGTTCGAACCGGCCGGCTCGGCCGGCTGGTTCGACTCGGCCGGCTCGGCGTCCGGGCCGTCGGTGGGCGACACCCGGTCGATGCTAGCGACGGTCACCTGTGGTCATCGTCCGGTGACGGATTGGCGACTCTCCCCGGCCGGTCAGCGTCGCAGGGTGAGGATGAGGTCCGCGACCAGGGCGGTCCACCCGGTCTGGTGCCAGGCCCCCAGGCCGGCGCCGTTGTCGCCGTGGAAGTACTCGGGGAAGCAGATCAGGTCCCGCCAGTCGGGGTGGGTCTGGAAGAGCTGGGCGGCGCCGTAGATCGGCCGCCGCCCCCAGTCGTCCCGGGTGAACAGCGAGATCAGCCGGGCCGACAGGTCGTCGGCGATCTCGTCGAGGGTGCACTTGCGCCCGGAGCGGGTCGGGTACTCCACCTGGAGGTCGTCGCCGAAGAACGCGGCGTAGTCGCGCAGCGCGCTGATCAGCAGGAAGTTGGTCGGCATCCAGATCGGTCCGCGCCAGTTGGAGTTGCCGCCGAACAGGCCGCTGGTCGACTCGGCCGGCTCGTACCCGACGGCGAACTCCTGCCCGCCGAGGGTCACCGAGAAGGGCTTGTCCAGGTGGGCGCGGCTCAGCGTGCGCAGGCCGTAGTCGGAGAGGAACTCGTCGGGGTCCAGCATCCGGGCGAGCAGCCGGACCACCTGCTCCGGGCCGACCATGGAGAGCAGCCGCTGCTGGCGGCCGTCCGGGCCGAGCCGGCGGGCGCCGATCACGTCGACGTACTCGGGGCGGTGGGTGAGGAACCAGCGCAGCCGGGCGCCCAGCTCGGGCAGGCGTTGCAGGGTCTTCGCGGTGAGCCGGGTGGTGGCGGCCAGCGGCAGCAGCCCGACCACCGAACGCACCCGCAGCGGCACCTGGCTGCCGTCGGCCAGCCGCAGCACGTCGTAGAAGAAGGCGTCCTCGTCGTCCCAGAGCCCCTGCGAGTACGCGGCCGCCGCGATGTACGCGAAGTGCTCGAAGAACTTGGTGGCGGTGTCGACGTAGGCGTGGTCGTGCTCGGCCAGCACGATGGCCATGTCCAGCAGGTTGAGCGCGTACATCGCCATCCAGCCGGTGCCGTCGGACTGCTCCAGCACCCCGGCCACCGGCAGCGCGGCGGACCGGTCGAACGGGCCGACGTTGTCCAGCCCGAGGAAGCCGCCCTCGAAGACGTTGTTGCCGCCGGTGTCCTTGCGGTTGACCCACCAGGTGAAGTTGAGCAGCAGCTTGTGCATCACCCGGGCCAGGAACTCGTGGTCCCGCCCACCGTCGATCTCGAACACCTTCAACGCCGCCCAGGCGTGCACCGGCGGGTTGACGTCGCCGAAGGCCCACTCGTACGCCGGGATCTGCCCGTTGGGGTGCAGGTACCACTCGCGGAGCAGGAGCAGCAGCTGGTCCTTGGCGAAGCCCGGGTCGACCCGGGCGATGCTGACGCAGTGGAAGGCCAGGTCCCAGGCGGCGTACCAGGGGTACTCCCAGGGGTCGGGCATGGAGAACACGTCGAAGCTGTTCATGTGCCACCAGGCGCTGTTGCGCCCGTGCCGGCGACCGGCCGGCGGCGGCACGGAGCCGGGATCGCCCTCCAGCCACCGCTTGACGTCGAAGTGGTAGAACTGCTTGCCCCACATCAGCCCGGCGATGGCCTGCCGGGCGATCAGGGCCTCGTCGGCGCTGGCCGCCGCCGGGATGACCCCGGCGAAGAACCGGTTGGCCTCGGCCCGGCGGGCCCAGAGCACCGCGTCGAAGCCGTCGCGCAGGTCCGCCGGGGGCGGCGGGGCGGTGCCGGGCGGCGGGGCGGTGCGGGTCAGCCGCAGCCGGATCTGCCGCTGGCCGCCGGCGGGCACGTCGAGGACGTAGTGCAGCGCCCCCTTCGTCCCCTCCCGCGCCGGGTTGACCGTGGCGGCGCCGGTCACGACGTGGTCGTTGATGCCGTCCTTCGGGTACGGCGACCGCCCCGGCAGCCCCCAGAGCCGCTCGGCGTTCGTGTCGTTGTCGCAGAGCAGCGGGGTCGGCGCGCCGTCGCCCTCCAGCAGGACCTGGCCCAGCACCCAGTGCTCACCGACCAGCCGGGAGCCCTCGCCGACCAGCCGGGGCACCCGGTCGGCGCCGGGCAGCCCCCAGGCCCAGGTGTTGCGGAAGAACAGGTGCGGCAGCACGTGCAGGGTGGCCGCCTCGTCGCCCCGGTTGGCGACCGTGACGAGGATGCACATGTCGGTCGGGGACGCCTTGGCGTAGTCGACGGTCACCGCCCAGTACCGGTCGTCGTCGAAGATCCCGGTGTCGACCAGCTCGTACTCGGTGTCGTCCCGCGCGCGCAGCGCGTTGACCGCGACCAGCTCGTCGTACGGGAAGGCGGCCTGCGGGTAGTGGTAGCGCCAGCGCATCCAGGAGTGGGTGGGCGTGGAGTCCTCGTACCACCAGTACTCCTTGACGTCCTCGCCGTGGTTGCCGCCGTCGCCGCCGAGGCCGAACATCCGCTCCTTGAGGATCGGGTCGACCCCGTTCCAGAGCGCGAGGGAGAAGCAGAAGGTCTGCCGGTCGTCGCAGACGCCCGCCATGCCGTCCTCGTTCCACCGGTAGGCTCTGGACCGCGCGTGGTCGTGGGGAAAGTAGTCCCACGCCGTACCGTGCTCGCTGTAGTCCTCCCGTACCGTCCCCCACGCCCGCTCGGACAGATAGGGACCCCATGCGCGCCAGTCCTGCTCCCGGGCGTCGGCCTGGGCCAGCCGGAGCCGCTCGGCGTCGGGGGACGGTGCGTCGGAGGACGAGGAGTCGGTGAACACGTGCACATCTTCGACGCCGCCCGGGTACTTCACCACAAGGGCCATTGTCGTCGTGGCGCGTCACACCTCGCGGCCGCAGGAGGAAAGTAGTTGATCGAGATCGGTTTCGGTCCGCAGGTCTGCGGCGAGCTGGCCGGCGGGGCGACCCGGGAGTGGCTGGTCACCGACGGCCTGGGCGGGTACGCGATGGGCACGGTCAGCGGGTTGCGCACCCGGCGCTACCACGGCCTGCTGGTGGTGGCCGGCGAGACGCCGGCGTCCCGCCGCGTGGGACTGGTGAGCCTCGACCCGGCGGTGACCCTGCCCGCCGGGGCGCGGGTCCGACTCGGCGCGCACGAGTGGTCCTCGGGCGTGGTCGACCCGCGCGGCTTCGAGCTGCTGGAGCGCTTCGAGCTGGTCGACGGGCTGCCGCGCTGGCGCTGGCGGATCGGCGACGTGGTGATCGAGCGGGAGCTGGCGATGACCCACGGCCGCCCCGGCGTGGCGGTGGTGCACCGGCTGGTCGCCGGCGGCCCGGTCCGGCTGGAGCTCTCGGCGGCCTGCACCTGGCGGGACGCGCACGGCGAGCGCCGCGCGGACGGCCCGGCGCCCCGGATGGAGCCGGTCGACGGCGGCGCGGTGGTGGAGGGCTCGTTCCGGCTGGCCGGACCGGACTGGACGCCCGAGGGGCAGTGGTGGCTCGGCGTGCACCACCGCGAGGAGGCCGCGCGCGGGCTGCACCCGGAGGAGGACCTCTGGCACGCGGGCCGCTTCGCCGGCGCGCTGGACCGCCCCGGGGACACGGTGTCGGTGCTGGCCTGGGCCGGTGACCTCGCCGACGAGCCGCCGCCGGCGACCGAGGTGGTCGCGGCGGCCCGGCGGCGGCACCGGGCGGTGGTGGCGGCGGCGAAGCCGGCCGACCCGGTCGAGGCCACCCTCGCCCTGGCCGCGGACGCGTTCGTGGTGCGCACCGGCGCCGGGCCCGACGTGGTGGCCGGCTACCCCTGGTTCGGGGCCTGGTCGCGGGACACGATGACCTCGTACGAGGGGCTGTTCCTGTGCACCGGGCGGGCCGACGAGGGGCGGGCGCTGCTCCGCTCGTACGGGGCCACGCTGTCGGAGGGGATGTTGGCGAACACGGCCGACACCGGGCGGGTGGAGTACAACACCGTCGACGCGACGCTGTGGTTCCTGCACGCGGTGAGCCGGCACGTCACGCTCACCGGCGACACCGACCTGGGCGACGAGTTGCTGCCGGCGCTGCACGCGGTGGTCGAGGCGCACCTGGCCGGCACCCGGTACGGCATCGCGGTCGACCCGGCCGACGGCCTGCTCACCCAGGGCGGCACCCCGGGCACCGCGCTGACCTGGATGGACGCGCGGGTCTACGGAGTGCCGGTGACGCCACGCACCGGCAAGCCGGTCGAGGTCAACGCGCTCTGGGTCAACGGCCTGGCCGGCCTGGCCGAGCTGACCGAGCTGGCCGGTCGGGACGCGGCCGAGCTGTGGCGGCTGCACGCCCGGGCCCGGGAGGCGTTCGGCAAGCGGTTCCCGTCGCCGGCCGGCTGGCTGCACGACGTGGTGGACGCGCCGGCGCCGGCCTATCCGCTGGGCGGGGCGGCGTACCACGACGACGACCTGCTGCGCCCCAACCAGCTGCTGGCCTGGTCCCTGCCGTACGCCCCGCTGGAGCCGGACCCGGCGGTGCTGCGCCGGGTGGCGGCCGGGCTCTTCACCCCGCTCGGCCCGCGCAGCCTCTCCCCCGACTCCCCGGACTTCGCCGCCCGGCACCGGGGCGGGCCGGCCGAGCGGGACACCGCCTACCACCAGGGGACCGTCTGGCCGTGGTTGATCGGACCGTTCGTCGACGCGTACCGGAAGGCCGGCCTGCCCACGGATGACCTTTTGGTCGGGCTTGAAGGTCATTTGGGGGATTATGGCCTAGGATCGGTGAGCGAGACGGCCGAGGGCAACCCCCCGCACACCGCGACCGGCTGCCCGTTCCAGGCGTGGTCGGTGGCCGAGCTGCTGCGGGTCCGCCGGCCCCGCTAAACAGGCGTTACAAACCGGCAACGACGGCGTCTCCGCTGGTTATCCAGCGATCGGCAGGATGGTCCCCGACCCAGGCGAGACGGCGGGCACCCGGTGGGGTGCCTTCCGCCGCACGTACGGGGGACAACTCAAAGGGGGCTTCATGTCACCTGACGCCGACGTGATCGACATCCACCCCGCCCGACACCAACGGGTGCTGATCCTCTCCTGGGAATATCCGCCCGTGCTCGTCGGTGGACTCGGCCGGCACGTGCACGCGCTCTCGGTGGCCCTGGCCGCCGCCGGGCACGAGGTCACCGTCGTCACCCGGCACGCCGAGGGCGCGCCCCTGGAGGAGTACGCCGACGGCGTGCGCGTGCTGCGCGCCGCCGAGGATCCGGTGACCTTCCCGCTGGCCACCGGCTCCCTGCTGGCCTGGACGATGGCCTTCAACCACACCCTGACCCGCACCGCGCTGCGCGCCGCCGAGTCCGGCGACTACGACGTGGTCCACGCCCACGACTGGCTCGTCGCGCACACCGCGATCACCCTCGCCGAGCACCTCGACCTACCCCTGGTCACCACCATCCACGCCACCGAGGCCGGCCGGCACCAGGGCTGGCTGCCGGAGGAGATGAACCGCACCATCCACGGCGTCGAGCACTGGCTCAGCAACGCCTCCGCCCGGGTGATCGCCTGCTCGGGTTACATGCGCGACCAGGTCACCCGGCTCTTCGAGGTGCCGGCGGGACGGGTCGACGTGGTGCCCAACGGCGTCGACGACCGGGCCTGGCACGCCCGTCCCCGGGCGGTCGCCTCGGCCCGCGCCCGGTTCGCCGGGCACGGCCCCCTGGTCGGCTACGCCGGCCGACTGGTCTACGAGAAGGGCGTCCAGCACCTGGTGCACGCGGCGCCGCACCTGCGCCGGCGACACCCCGGGCTGCGGGTGGTGATCGCCGGCGACGGGCCGTACCGGGAGGAGCTGGTGGACCAGACGCGGCGGCTCGACCTGGGCGACACCGTCCGCTTCGCCGGCTTCATGGACGCCACCCAGCTCCCGGCGGTGCTGGCCGCCACCGACGCGACCGTGGTGCCGAGCCTCTACGAGCCGTTCGGCATGGTGGCCCTCGAAGCCGCGGCGGCCGGCGCGCCGCTGGCGGTGGCCAGCACCGGCGGGCTGGCCGAGATCGTCGAGCCTGGTGTCACCGGGGTGACCTTCCCGCACAGCGACCCGGACGCCCTCGCCGGCGCGGTGGACCAGCTCCTCGCCGACGAGGTCTTCGCCCGCCGGGTGGCCCGCCGCGCCCGGACCATGGTCAGCCGGCGGTACGGCTGGGCGACCATCGCGGCCCGCACCGCGGACAGCTATGCCGCCGCCCGGCGCGACCACGGCACCTTCCAGGCCCGGCGGGCCACCACGCTGCTGGCCGGCGGGCGGCCCCGCATCGCCATCCCCGAGGGAAACCTGCTGGCGATGGACGGGGCGGCCTGCTGAACCGCCCGATCCCGACGACGGATAGGTCTCCCCCGATCCATTGGCTACCAAGATGCGGGCCAGTGCTCCGCCCTTTAGGGCAAGGCCATGAAGTTAGGGCGTTGGGCCTGATGTCAAGGGCTGTTTGAGCATGATGGAGGGTGCTGGTAAAGAGGCAGCGGGACTCCGGTAGAACGGCTTGTCGACCAAGACCAGCCA
>NZ_JAGPYL010000168.1:0-11183 GCF_018070095.1 Micromonospora sp. U56 | reverse complement strand
TCGAAGGCAACATCAACCGCCTCAAGATGATCAAACGGCAGATGTTCGGCCGCGCCGGCCTCGACCTACTCCGCAAACGCGTCCTGCTCACACACTGACCCCTTCACACAACGAGCGACAGAGCCCGGACCTTGACCACGATGGCGTCGATGAACACCGCCGCGTATATCTCATCCAGCGGCCGGTGCGACCAGTCGGTCATCTCCTCGATCACCTTGTCCGTGATCCGCGAGACGGTCTCCTTCGACACCGACGCCCCGTAGATCTCGGAGAAGTGCGCCGAGATCTCCCCGGTCGTCAAGCCCTTGGCATACAAGGACAACACGACCTCGTCGACCCCGGACAGGCGCCGCTGCCGCTTGCGCACGATCTGTGGTTCGAACGTGCCGGCCCGGTCCCGGGGCACGTCGATCTGCACCGGCCCCGATGCGTCGGTCAGCACCGTCTTTGGCCTGGAGCCGTTACGAATATTGCTCGAGCCGACACCCGCCGCCTCGTGCTTTTCGTAGCCGAGGTGCTCGGTCATCTCCTCATTCAGCGCGGTCTCCAGGACCGTCTTGGTCAGCTGCTTGAGCAGCCCGTCCGGGCCGGTCAGCGACAGGCCCTGTTCCTTCGCGGCCCGCACCAGCTCGGCGGCGGCCTTCGCCTCCGGCGAGGGCTCGGGCCGCTTCTTGCGTCCGGTCTGGTCGTTCAGTGTCGCGGTCATCACGGCACCCTCCTCACCAGGCACAACGCCTGGCGGGTCAGGCCGGAAACACCGTTAGATCCACAGACCCTTGGGGTTAGAGGGGGGTGAAGGGGGTGCCGAGGTGGGGGGTGGCCAGGTGGGTGGGGACGGGGGCGGTGGCGAGGGTGTGGAGGAGGGTGGTGCGGGAGGTGCGGGCGGTTGCCGGGTCCTCCTCGTGGGCGTAGGCCAGGTCGGGGTCGACGAGCTGCACGGCGTGCACCAGGAGGTCGCCGGTGAGCAGGAGGCGCTCGTCGCCGGAGTCGATGAGCACCGACTGGTGGCCGGGGGTGTGCCCGGGCGTGCTCAGCAGGCGTACCCCCGGGGTGAGCGGGGTGTCGCCGTCGACCACCCGGAGCTGGCCGGCGGCGCGCAACGGCGCGACCAGGCCGGCCGGCAGCCCGGGGTTGATCGTCTCCATCGCGTCCAGTTCGGCCCGCTGCACGAGGTAGTCGGCGCGCGGGAAGTACGGGCGGCCGGGCGTGCCGGTGACCGCCCAGCCGATGTGGTCGCTGTGCAGGTGGGTGAGGACGACGGTGCGCACGTCGGCGGGGTCGATGCCGGCGGCGGCCAGTTCGGCGGGGAGCCGCCCCGGCACGGGCGCCCAACTCGCGGCGGGCGAGCCGGCCGGTCCGATGCCGGCGTCGACCAGCGTGACCGGCCCGTCGCCGGCGCGCACCGCGAAGCTGCGGAACGGTAGCCACCAGCGGCCGTCCGCGGTGACCGAGGTGGGGTCGCGCCGGTCCGCCTCGCGCCAGTGCGCCGCGGTGGCGTCGGGGAACGCTTCGGTGCGGGGCTGGAAGAACGGCCCCTCGCCGTCGGTGAGCGCGGTGACCGTGATAGACCCGAGGGTACGGCTCAGTGGCATCGGGCGATGGTGCCAGTGAACTCCCGTGCCGGGCATCCGGTTATCCGGCCGACCGAGGCCGGCTGGGGGGTGCCGGCCCGTTTCCAGTACGCTCGTACTGCTTGAGCACGTGTCCCCCGAGAGGAGCGCCGGTCGATGGCGAAGATCAAGGTAAACAACCCGGTCGTGGAGCTCGACGGCGACGAGATGACCCGGATCATCTGGAAGCAGATCCGTGAGCAGCTGATCCTGCCCTACCTCGACGTCGACCTGCACTACTACGATCTCTCGATCCAGCACCGCGACGAGACGAACGACCAGGTCACCGTCGACGCCGCCAACGCCATCAAGGAGCACGGCGTCGGCGTCAAGTGCGCGACCATCACCCCGGACGAGGCCCGGGTGGAGGAGTTCGGCCTGAAGAAGATGTGGCGGTCGCCGAACGGCACCATCCGCAACATCCTCGGCGGCGTCGTCTTCCGCGAGCCGATCATCATGTCCAACGTGCCGCGGCTCGTCCCCGGCTGGACCAAGCCGATCATCATCGGCCGGCACGCCCACGGTGACCAGTACAAGGCCACCGACTTCGTCGTTCCCGGCCCGGGCACGGTGACCATCACCTACACCCCGGCCGACGGCGGCGCCCCGGTGGAGATGGAGGTCGCCAACTTCCCCGGCGGCGGCATCGCCATGGGCATGTACAACTTCGACGAGTCGATCCGGGACTTCGCCCGGGCCTCGTTCCGGTACGGCCTGGACCGCAACTACCCGGTCTACCTGTCCACCAAGAACACCATCCTCAAGGCGTACGACGGCCGGTTCAAGGACATCTTCGCCGAGGTGTTCGAGAACGAGTTCAAGGCCGAGTTCGACGCCGCCGGCATCACCTACGAGCACCGGCTGATCGACGACATGGTCGCCGCCGCGCTCAAGTGGGAGGGCGGCTACGTCTGGGCCTGCAAGAACTACGACGGTGACGTGCAGTCCGACACCGTCGCGCAGGGCTTCGGCTCGCTCGGCCTGATGACCTCGGTCCTGCTCTCCCCGGACGGCCGCACCGTCGAGGCCGAGGCCGCGCACGGCACGGTCACCCGGCACTACCGGCAGTGGCAGAAGGGCGAGAAGACCTCGACCAACCCGATCGCGTCGATCTACGCCTGGACCCGGGGCCTGGCCCACCGGGGCAAGCTGGACGGCACCCCGGCGGTCACCGAGTTCGCCAACACCCTCGAGCAGGTCATCGTGGACACCGTCGAGGGCGGCCAGATGACCAAGGACCTCTCGCTGCTCATCTCGCGGGACGCCCCGTGGCTGACCACCGACGAGTTCATGAACGCGCTCGACGAGAACCTGGCGCGCAAGCTCTCCGCCTGATCCTCGTACGCGTCACCGACCGGGCCCGCCGGCCTCCGCCGGCGGGCTCCGTCGTACCCGGGGCCCGACTGCCGCGTTTGCGGCGGGTCGCGGTGTTGGAGCGGGCGAGCGGATCGCGCGACACGCCGCAAACGGTGGCGATCAATCCGTGGCCGCCGCCCCAGGCGTCACCGGGGTGGGCGTGGGTCGTTGAACTGGGTGGACGTGATGCCAGTCTCGTCCAGGAAGGTTGACCGCGGTCGCCTCGCGGCACGAGTGCCGATCAGCCAACCTTCCCGGCTGTCGCGCACAGCCAGCCGTCCCTTCCCTGCGGGGGGCCCTGTCCCGGGCCCCCCGCGCCCTGTTCCCCGGGCGCTGCCGCACTCGCCGCCCGGACGCCGGTCGGGGTCAGGCGGCGCGGAGCAGCTCCGCGGCCCGCTCGGGCGCGATGTCGTTGATGAAGACGCCCATGCCGGACTCCGAGCCGGCCAGGTACTTCAGCTTGTCCTTGGCCCGCCGGATGGTGAACAGCTGAAGGTGCAGGTGACCCAGCTCCCGGTCGATCCGCACCGGCGCCTGGTGCCAGGCCGCGATGTACGGCATCGGCAGGTCGAAGAGCCCGTCGAAGCGGCGCAGCACGTCCAGGTAGAGCGGGCCGAACGCGTCCCGCTCGGCGTCGGTCAACGCCGGGATGTCGGGCACCGGCCGGTGCGGCGCCACGTGCACCTCGAACGGCCAGCGGGCCGCCGCCGGGACGTACGCCGTCCAGTGCTCGTTGCTGGTGACCACCCGGTCGCCGGCGGCCCGCTCGGCGGCGAGCACGTCGGCGTAGAGGTTGCTCCCGCCGGTGCGCTCGGCGTGCCGGCGGGCGGCGGCCAGCAGCGACCGGGTCCGCGGCGTGACGAAGGGGTACGCGTAGATCTGCCCGTGCGGGTGGTGCAGGGTGACACCGATCTCCACGCCCCGGTTCTCGAAGCAGAACACCTGCTCGACGCCGGGCAGCTCGGCGAGCGCCACGGTCCGGTCGGCGAGCGCGTCCAGCACGGTGCGCACCCGGCGCGGCGGCAGGCCGGCGAACGAGGCGTTGTGGTCGTCGGTGAAGCAGACCACTTCGCAGTGGCCGAGGCCCGGGCGTACCGGGGTGAACGGGGTGATCTCGGCCGGCTCGTCGGCCACCCGCTGGCTCAGCGAGGGGAACCGGTTCTCGAACACGGCCACGTCGTAGTCGGGGGCCGGGATCTCGCTGAGCCGGTCGCCACGGGTGGGGCAGAGCGGGCACTGGTCGGCCGGGGGGAGGAAGGTGCGGGTCTGCCGGTGCACGGCCACCGCCACCCACTCGTCGGTCAGCGGGTCGTACCGCAGCTGGGAGGCGGGCGGGGGAGGGGGCAGCTCGCGCCGGTCGAGCTGGTCGCGGACCGCGTCGTCCCGTTCGTCGAAGTAGATCAGCTCGCGGCCGTCCGCCAGTTCGATCGCCGTACGCTTCACCGCGCCGTCCCCTCCGTCGTCGCCCGGCCCGTGCCCGCCACGACCACCAGCTCTCCCACCTTCTCGTCCAGTACCCGGCGCGCCTCGGGAGCCAGTCGGTCGTCGGTGACCAGCACGTCGGCCGCGCCGAGGCCGACGATCGAGGAGATGCCCACGGTGCCCCACTTGGTGTGGTCGGCCAGCACCACCAACCGGTCGGCGGCGGCCACCAGGGCCCGGTCGGTCTCCGCCTCCATCAGGTTGGGCGTGGTGAAGCCGGCCCGCTCGGTGATCCCGTGTACGCCGAGGAAGAGCAGGTCCAGGTGCAGCGAGCGGATCGCCTCCACGGCAAGTGGGCCGACCAGCGCGTCGGACGGGGTGCGCACCCCGCCGGTGAGCACGACGGTCTGGTCGGTGCGGCCCTGCGCGTGCAGGATCTCGGCCACCGGCAGCGAGTTGGTCACCACGGTCAGCCCGGGCACGTCGACCAGGCGACGGGCCAGCTCGGCGGTGGTGGTGCCGGCCGACAGCGCGACCGCCGCGCCGGGGCGGACCAGTTCGGCGGCCCGGCCGGCGATGGCGGCCTTCTCCGCGAGCTGCCGCACCGACTTGGCGTGGAAGCCCGGCTCGTCGGTGGAGCTGGGGCCGGGGACGGTGGCGCCGCCGTGCACCTTGGCCAGCAGGCCCTGCTCGTGCAGCGTCTCCAGGTCACGCCGGATGGTCATGTCGGAGACGCCGAACTCCGCCGCCAGCTCGGTGACGCGGACGCCGCCGGTGGCGCGGACCCGGTCGAGGATGGCCGCCTGCCGCTGCCGCGCCAGCATTCGTCCGTACCTCCGGCTTCCGCGCACTCTCACACGCGCTCAAACGTGTTCCAACAAAGCTGAACACTAGCGCGCAGGGGGCAGCGACGGAAGGTGACCCTGGCGGGAATCAGGCGGACTGGAGGCGGGGCTCCACCCAGCCGGTCTCGGTGAGGTGGTTCATCACCGACAGGACCGCCTCGTCGACGGTCAGGTCGGTGGTGTCGACCACGATCTCGGCGTCGGTCGGCTCCTCGTACGGGTCGTCGACGCCGGTCATCCCGGTGAGCAGGCCGGCCCGGGCCCGGGCGTACAGGCCCTTGCGGTCACGCCGCTCGCAGACCTCCAGCGGGGTGGCCACGTGGACCAGCACGAAACCGGCCCCCGCCGCCAGCGCCATCTCCCGGGCGGTCGCCCGCGCCTGGGCGTACGGGGCGATCGGGCAGCAGATGCCCACCCCCCGGTGGCGGGCGACCTCGGCGGCCACCCAGCCGATCCGGCGGACGTTGGCGTCCCGGTCCGCCCGGCTGAAACCGAGCCCCGCCGACAGTTCCCGGCGCACCACGTCGCCGTCGAGCAGGGTCACCGTGCGGTCGCCCTGCTCCCGCAGCACATCCGCCAGCCCGCGGGCGATGGTCGACTTGCCGGAGCCGGACAGGCCGGTCAGGAAGACCACCAGGCCCCGGTGCCGCCGCGGCGGGCGGGCCCGGCTCAGCTCCTTGGCCACCGCCGGCGGGGTGTGCCACTCGGGCAGCGGGAAGCCCCGGTCCAGCAGGTCGTCGATCTCCTCCTGGCGCAGCGCCAGCCGCCGGTTGCGCGGCGGGATGTCCTCCCGCCAGCGCCACTGCCCGTCCCGGTTGTCGTACGCCAGCTCGCGGGGGACCAGCACCCGCAGGCCGGCGCCGGAGAGCATCTCGCCGGTGGAGAGCAGGTGGGTCACCCCGTACGAGGCGGAGATCCGGGCCCGCAGCAGGGCGTCGCCGATCTCGTCGCGGCCGCGCGGCATCGGCACCGCGACCAGGGTCGCCGGGGGCATCCGGTCGCGGGCGGCGAAGACGCTGCGTACCAGGGCCTCCGGCGGCACGCCGCCGGAGCCGCCCTCACCCACCGGGATCATCACCAGCAGGTGGGCGCCCAGGGTGCGGGCGGCGTGCGCGATCTGCGCCAGCTGCGGCCGGTGCAGGGGCCGGTCGGCGATCACGCCGAGCACCCGGCCCGGAGGCAGCAGCGCCCGAACCTCCTCCGGGTTGCGGCGCAGCCGCTGGAACGGGCCGTGCCCGCCGTCGCCGAGCCGGCGGACCGGGCCGCCCACCCCGGCCACGCCCTCGCGGGCCGCCCAGACGTCGGCGACCTCCAGCGCGGCGACCGGTGCGCCCTCGCCGTCGCTGAGCACCAGCGTGCGGCGTCCCGGGTCGGCCGGGTTCAGCCCGGCGGCCAGCGTCGCCGGCACCTGGAGGGTCACCGGCACCGGGCACGGCGTGCCGTCGGCGAGCCGGCCGCGACGCTGCAGCGAGGCCAGGTCGGCGCGGGTCATGAAGCCGACCAGCGGCGCGTACGCCCCGGTCAGCAACAGCTCCAGATCGGCCAGCTCACCCGGGCGCGGCGTGTACGCCGGCGCGTCCCGAAGCACCTCGTCGGGCAGCACCCACCCGTTGCTCATCCGTACCCCTCACTCGCTGACCGGCACACAGTTTCGCAGCCGACCGGCGATCGGTCGAGAGCGCCACTCCACTGCGGTCCGGGCGGTTGGGAACGGCTCAGCCGGTCGGGGTGAGCGGGGCGGCCCCGAACGAGACCGCGAACCGCTTGCACCAGATGGACACGCTGGTCAGCCGGGCCAGGTCGGTGCCCGGCGGGATGTCGTACGCCTGGTCGCCACGGTTGCCCTTGAGCCGGCCCAGCTCGACCCACCGGCCGTCGTCGAAGACGCCCCAGCCAGCGCGGCCGGCGCGTACCGGCTGATCGGAGAGCCAGACCCGCAGGTCGGGGCCGTTGGAGGTGGCCAGGCCCACCAGTTCCAGCCGGTGCCGCCCGTCGGCGGCCCGGACGACCCGGGCGGTGCCCGAGGTGTCGTGCTCGTGGGTGACGAACTCTCCCCGGCTGAGCAGCGTCGGCCCCGCCGGGGTCGGCGTCGGCGCGGTCGGTCCCGCGCCCCCCGTGGGCGTGGGGCCGACTGACGGCGTGGCGGTCACGTCCACGTCGGACAGCCGCTCGGCGACCCGGGTGTCGGTGACCGCCTTCCAGGGCTGGAACCACCACAGCCCGACGGCCGCCCCGGCGGCGAGCACGACGACGACGGCCCAGGTCAGCGGAGTACGCAGCAGGCGAGTGACCACGTCGTCCAGTCTGCCGGGCCCGGGCCGCCCCGGTCATCCCGTCGCCGGGTTACGAAACCCTTACCGGCCGATCGCGCCCGGGGCGCGAAATCTGGCGTGTCCCCCGGACGGGTTCTCAGGGACGACCCCGGGCGATTCCTGATACCCCCACGGGCGTCGGCTTCCTACGCTGACGGGCGTGACACTCATAGCGACCGAGTCGCTGACCAAGACGTACGGGGGTCGGATCACCGCGTTGGCCGACCTGACCGTCGCGGTGGAGCCCGGGATCATCGGCCTGGTGGGCGCGAACGGCGCCGGCAAGTCGACCCTCATCAAGATCCTGCTGGGCCTGCTCGCCCCGACCAGCGGCCGGGTCTCCGTCCTCGGCCTCGACCCGACCACCGACCCGGCGGCCGTACGGGCCCGGGTGGGTTACATGCCCGAGCACGACGCGCTGCCGCCCGACCTCACCGCCGCCGAGCTGGTCACCCACCTCGGCCGGATCAGCGGCCTGCCCCGGACGACGGCCCGCGAGCGGGCGTCCGAGGCGCTGCGGCACGTCGGCCTCTACGAGGAGCGCTACCGGCCGGTCGGCGGCTACTCGACCGGCATGAAGCAGCGGGTCAAGCTGGCCCAGGCCCTGGTGCACGACCCGGACCTGCTGCTGCTCGACGAGCCGACCAACGGCCTCGACCCGGCCGGCCGGGACGACATGCTCGCGCTGGTGCACCGGATCGGCACCGAGTTCGGCATCTCGGTGCTCGTCTGCTCGCACCTGCTCGGCGAGGTGGAGCGGATCTGCGACACGCTGGTCGCCATCGACGGCGGGCGGCTGCTGCGGGCCGGCCCGATCGCCGCCATGACCTCCGCCACCGACGTGCTCGCCGTCGAGGTCAGCGAGGGTACGGAGGAACTGGCCACCCGGCTCGCCGCGCTCGACCTGCCGGTCAGCCGGGACGGGCGGATGCTCCTCGTCCCGCTCGCCGACGAGGCCACCTACGACCTGATCCTCGGCGCGGTCGCCGAGCTGGACCTGCCGCTGCACCGGCTCGACCAGCGGCGGCACCGGGTGGCCGAACTCTTCGCCACGAGGGAGCCCAGCCATGTCTGAGCCGACCGGCGTCATCCACGACATCGGCTACCAGCGCTACACCGGCCCCCGCCTCGGCCGTCGGCACGTCTTCGGCGCGCTCTACCTGCACGGGGTGCGGACGGCCTTCGGTCTGGGCCGCAGCGCCAAGGCCAAGATCTTCCCCTGGCTGGTGGTCGGCATCGTCACCCTGGTGGCCGCCGGCGCCACCGCGGTCCGCAGTCAGATCGGCGAGGTGGTGATGACGTACGCCCAGTTCGCCGACTCGATGAGCTGGCTGGTCATCTTCTTCGCCGCGGTGGCCGCCCCGGAGCTGGTCTCCCGCGACCTGCGCAGCGGCGTGCTGCCGCTGTACTTCTCCCGGCCGCTGCCGCGCGGCGACTACGCCCTGGCGAAGCTGCTGGCCCTGGTCAGCGCGCTCTGGCTGCTGCTCGGCGCGCCGCAGCTGGTGATGTTCCTCGGCGCGGCGTTCACCACCGGCGACGGGATGCGCGGCGTCTGGAACGAGCTGCTCGACCTGCTGCCGGCGCTGCTCTACGCGGGCCTCTGGGCGGTCGTCTTCGCCTCGGTCGGCCTGCTGGTCGCCTCGCTCACCGGCAAGCGGGCGTTCGCGGCCGGCGGGATCGTGGCGGTCTTCCTGATGACCACCCCGATCGTCGGCACCCTGTCCATCCTGCCCTCCCGCACCGTCAACGAGCTGGCCGGACTGGGCTCACCGTCGACCATCGTGCAGGGGGTGGGCATCTGGTCGCTGGGGGACCTGCTGGTCTCCGAGGACCAGGGTGGACCGGACATCGGCGGCTTCGGCCCGGTCTACGCCCTCGCCGCCGTGCTGCTGGTCGCCGGCTGCGTCGCCCTGCTGCTGCTGCGATACCGGAAGGTGGCCGCCCGATGACCACGATCAGCGCCGATCCCACGGCGAGCACCCCGACGACCGCCACCAGCACCCTCGACCTGGCCGGGGTGTCCCGCTGGTACGGCAACGTGGTGGCGGTCAACGACATCACCATGCGGCTGGGCCCCGGGGTCACCGGCCTGCTCGGGCCGAACGGCGCCGGCAAGACGACCCTGCTGCACATGATGGCCGGCTTCCTCGCCCCGTCCCGGGGCGCGGTGACCCTGGACGGCGAGCCGACCTGGCGCCACCCGGAGGTCTACCGCCGGCTCGGGCTGGTCAGCGAGCGGGAGGCGGTGCACACCTTCCTCACCGCGTACGAGTTCGTGCTGGCCAGCGCGAAGCTGCACCGGCTGCCCGACCCGGCGGCGGCAGCCCGACGGGCGATCGCCCTGGTCGAGCTGGAGGGGGCCCAGGACCGGCGGATCGGGACGTACTCCAAGGGCATGCGGCAGCGCGCCCGGGTCGCCGCGGCGCTGGTGCACGACCCGCAGGTGCTGCTGCTCGACGAGCCGTTCAACGGCATGGACCCGCGCCAGCGGCTGCACATGATGGGGCTGCTGCACTCCCTCGGCGACGCGGGCCGGACCATCCTGTTCAGCTCGCACATCCTGGAGGAGGTCGAGCAGGTCTCCGGCACCGTGCAGGTGATGGTGGCCGGCCGGCTCGCCGCCTCCGGGGACTTCCGGACCATCCGCCGGCTGATGACCAACCGGCCGCACGTGTTCACCGTCCGCTCCACCGACGACCGGGCGTTGGCGGTCGCGCTGATGGCCGAGCCCTCGGTCACCGGCGTCGAGCTGGACCGCACCGGCCTGACCGTCAAGGCCGGCGACTACGGCGCCTTCACCCGGGCGCTGCCGAAGATCGCGCTGGCCCACGGCGTCCGGGTCCGGCAGTTGCTGCCCGAGGACGAGTCCCTGGAGAGCGTCTTCTCCTACCTGGTGGAGGCCTGATGTCGACCGTTTCCTGGATCACCGCGCGCGGGCTGTTCGGCCGGCGTCGGTTCCTGATCCTGCTGCCGTTGCCGCTCCTGCTGCTCGGGCTGGCGATGCTCTGCCGGTCGCTCGGGGTGGAGCCGGGTGACTGGGGGCCGCCGGTGCTGGTCGGCCTCGGCCTGGCCGTGGTGCTGCCGGTGGTCGCCCTGATCGTGGGCACCGGCGTGCTGGGCGCCGAGATCGACGACGGCACCGTGGTGCACATCCTCACCAAGCCGCTGCCGCGCTGGCAGATCGTGCTGCCGAAGCTCGCGGTGGCCGTCGTGGTCAGCGCGACCACCGTCGCCGTGCCGCTCTTCGTCGCGGGCGTGCTCGCCGATTCGGTACGCCTCGGGCTGGCCCTCGCCGCCGCCTCGGCGCTCGGCGCGCTGGCGTACTCGGCGCTGTTCCTGGCGTTGAGCCTGATCACCCGGCGGCCGGTCCTGCTCGGGCTGGTCTACGTGCTGATCTGGGAGGGGCTGCTGGGCAACTTCGTCGGTGGCACGAAGGTGCTCTCGGTCCAGCAGTGGGTGGTCGCGATGGCCGACCGGATGGCCCCCACCGACCTGCTGTCGGCCACCGTCTCCGTCCCAGTCGCGGCGGTGCTGACCGGCGTCGTCGCGGTCGGCTTCACCGTCCTGGCGATCGACCGCCTCCGCTCCTTCTCCATGGCCGGCGAAACCAGCTGACCCCACCCCACCCCACCCCACCC
>NZ_JAGPYL010000167.1:0-11313 GCF_018070095.1 Micromonospora sp. U56 | reverse complement strand
CCCGGACCAGCGCCGCGGCCGGGGCGCGTAGCGCGGTGCACCGGCGTCGCCGGGCCGGGCCGGCGGCCATGTTGCCGGCGGGCCCGGTCCACCGGCCGATCGTGACCGTGGCGAGGGGCGCGGCCCGGCCGTAGGGTCGGTGGATGTCGGACACCCGTTTCCCGGTCCTGCTCGACGGTCCGGGCAACCACGTCGACGACCCCCGGGAGCTGCTGGTCGGCTATCTCGACTGGTACCGGGAGGCGCTGGCCCGCAAGACCGCCGGCCTCTCGGAGGAGCAGCTGCGCGGTCCCGTCGACGGGCTCGGCTGGGCGCCGCTCGGGCTGGTGCGGCACCTGGGCTGGGTGGAGCGGCGCTGGATCCGGTGGGGCTTCGCCGCGGAGCAGGTCGCCCCGTGCCCGCCGGGCGAGGACGACGCCGAGTGGCGGGTGGACGCCCTGTCGACGGAGCAGGTGTGGCGGGCGTACCGGGCGGAGGTGGCGCACACCCGCCGGATCGTCGCCGGGGTGCCGCTGTCGCGGCGGGCCGCGCTCGGCGGCCGGTTCCAGGCCGCCGCGGACGCGCCGTCGCTGGGCCGGATCCTGTTCCACCTGCTCCAGGAGTACGCCCGGCACCTGGGTCAGCTCGACGTGGCCCGACAGTTGCTCGACGGGGTCACCGGCGAGTGACCGGGCGTCGCGCACCGGCCGGGGAGCGCCACCGGGTGGAAATTGTGAACGTGGCGAAAAGCGTAGGGGTCACGCTGATTTCTCAGCGTGACCCCTGCGCGGCGGATCGTGATGCCCCGGCGATGCCGGTCAGCGGTTCTTCCACGCCTCCACGACGTTGACCGGGATGCGGCCCCGCTCGGAAATCTCGTAGCCGTTCTTGGCGGCCCATTCCCGGATGGCCCGGTTCTGCTCGCGGTCCATTCCCGAGACCGCGGCGCGAGCCGGGCGGCGGACCGGGCGGCCGGCCTCCACGTTGCCCCGCCCCAATCGCCTGCCAGCGCCGATGTACGGGTCGAGCGCCTTGCGCAGGACCCCCGCGTTCTCGTCGGAGAGGTCGATGGTGTACGCCACCCCGTCCAGGCTGAACTCGACGGTCCGGTCGGCCTTTCCGCCGTCCAGGTCGTCGGTCAGAACGGTGATTACTTTCCTTGCCATCGCCATTGCTCCCTGTGTCGGGCGGGGTGTGGTCAAGAGTTTGACGTATCGGCCGGCTAATCCGCAACAATATGCGTCGCTTTCATTTGACGAGTCGCGCCAATCGTGGAAAATCCGCGCGGCCAATGGGCGGGCGGCGTCAGTCGGTGAGCAGTCCGGCGTGTCCGGCCAGCGCGGCGGCCTCCGCGCGGCTGGACACCCGCAGCTTGCGCAGCAGCGCGGCGGTCATCCGTTTCACCGTCCGCTCCGAGACGTGCAACTGCTCGGCGATTTCCACGGTGCTGCGACCCGCCGCGATGGACCGCAGCAGCCGCCGCTCCTCGGAGTCCAGGTCGACCGAGCTGCTGCGGGCCGGCCGGAGCAGGCCACGCAGCAGGGGACCGGGCAGCACCGCCCAGCCGTCGAGGACGGCCAGGATCGGGGGGAGCAGTTCCTCCGGCTCGCTGCTCTTGGGCAGGAACCCCTCCGCCCCGGCGCGCAGCGCCTCCAGCGCGGGCGCCGGGTCGTCCCCGCCGGACATCGCCACCACCCGTACCCGTGGGGTGGTGCGGCGGATGGCGGCGATCGCGCGGACCCCGCCGGGTGGCGGCATGTGCAGGTCGACCAGGGCGAGGTCGGGCTGGGTGCGACCGACCAGCGAGGCGGCGGCGGAGGCGTCGCCGGTGGAGTCGACGACCCGGGCGCGTCCGTCGGTGCTGGCGGGCAGCAGCAGCTCCAGGCCGCGGACGAAGAGCGGATGGTCGTCCACGACGACCAGCCGGATGGGGGCGTCGAGCATGCCTGTTTCCTTCCCGAACGGGTAGGGATCATGCGGATTCGTGGGGATAAGAGGGAGTTGGGCAGATGCGTGCGCGACGCGGGAACAGGACGCTGGTGCGGCGGGGCCGGCCCGCCGGCCCCGAGCAGGGGGAATCGTTCGGCGAACCCGCCGACCCTGGGCTCGTGCTGCGGGTGCTCTGCCACGAGCTGCGCACCCCGGTCAGCTCGCTGGCCTCGCTCACCCGGGCGCTCGCCGAGGACACCGGGCGGCTGGCCGCCGAGGAACGCCGGGCGATCAGCGAGCTGGCCCGCGAACAGGCCGCCCACCTCGACGGATTGCTGCGCGCGGTCACCGCCGGCGGAGGCACGCTGGCCCCGGCCGTCCGCCGGGAGCCGGACGCGCCGCTGGCCGATCTCCTGCCCGTGGTGGCCGCTCTCGTCCCGCCGCACCGACTGCGTACCCGGGTGAGCCGCCGGGCCGGCGGATGTCCGGTGCCGGCGCGGCGGACCCGCCAGGTGCTGGTGAACCTGGTGCAGAACGCGCTGCGGCACGGGCCGGCCGGCGGGAGGGTCGGGCTCTACGCCGCGGTGCGCCCGGCCGGGCTGAGCATCCTCGTCACCGACCAGGGCCGGTCGACCGACGGTCTCGCCGAGGCGCTGCGCCGGCCCACACCCGGTGCCGGGATGCACGGGCTCGGCCTGTGGATCACGCGCCAGCTGGTCGCCGCCGACGGCGGGTCGGTGCGGGCGCACCGGCTGCGTCCGCGTGGGGTGGCGGTGGAGGTGCTGCTGCCCCGGACCGGCCGCCGACCGGGTTGACCCCCCGGGGCCGCCGGATGGCCCCGACGGGTCGGCGCGGCGGGAACCCCGCTCGGTGTCACCCCGACCGCACCGAGGAGGAAAAAGCAATGTTCAGCCACATCAAGGACCTGCAGTTCGAGGCCAAGCCGGACGGACCCGACGCCGCGTTCGCCCGCCGGCTCCAGGAGATCCTGGGCGGCAAGTGGGGCGAGATGACGGTCGCCAACCAGTACCTCTACCAGGGCTGGAACTGCCGGCTGCCCGGCAAGTACAAGGACCTGCTGTTGGACGTGGGCACCGAGGAGATGGGCCACGTCGAGATGATCGCCACCATGATCACGCGGCTGCTGGAGAACGCGCCCCTGTCGTTGCAGGAGGCGGCCGACGACAACCCGATGGTCGGGGCGATCTACGGCGGCTCGAACCCGGCGCACTTCATCCACGGCGGCGGCGGCGCCCTGCCGACGGACAGCAACGGCGTGCCGTGGAACGCGGCCTTCATCACCGCCAGCGGCAACCTGATGGCCGACTTCCAGCTCAACGTCACCGCCGAGGCGCAGGGCCGGCTCCAAGTCTCCCGGCTGTTCCACATGACCGACGACCCGGGCGTCAAGCAGATGCTGCGCTTCCTGCTGGCCCGGGACACCATGCACCAGAACATGTGGATGGCGGCGATCGAGCAGCTCAAGGAGGACGGGCTGGAGGAGATGCCGGTCCCGGACGCCTTCCCCGACTCCAAGGAGTTCACCGAACAGTTCAGCTACACCTACCTGGACTTCTCGCCGGGCAACGACGCCGCCGAGGGGCGGTGGGCCGCCGGGCCGACGCCCGACGGCAAGGGCGAGTTCCGCTACGACCACAGCCCGCGGGCGCACGCCCCCGAGCCGGTGCTGGCTCCGGGCGACCCGCGCCTCTACGGCACCAACCCGGGCGTCGCCGGCGGCATTGCCACCAAGGTCAAGAGCAAGCTCACCTGAGGTCGCCGCTCCGGGCCGTCCCCGCGCGGACGGCCCGGCGGCACCCGTACGCACAGGAGGTGCGCTGTGACCGAACTCGTCGTGCGTCCGTTGGCGGACGCCTTCATGCAGGTGGGTGTCTACGTCGCCGTCATGGTGGCGCTCTTCGGCTGGCTGCGCTGGCGGTACGGGGACCGGATCACCGACGGGCTGACCCACCGCCCCCGGCTCGGCCCGCTGGTCGGCGCGCTGCTCGGGGTCAGCCCCGGCTGCGGCGGCGCGATCGTGCTGATGCCGCTCTACGCCCGGGGCAAGGTCTCCTTCGGCACGGTGGTGGCCGCGCTGGCCGCCACCATGGGGGACTCGTCCTGGGTGGTGCTGGCCTGGAATCCACTCTTCGCCCTCAAGATCCACACGTTGCTCTTCGCGGTGGGGCTGGTCACCGGGTACGTCGTCGACGCGCTCGGCATCGACCCGGCCCGCCGGCGCGCCCGCCCCGGCATCCCGGCCGTGGTCGCGGCCGTCGGGACGCCGACCACCGGCGCCGTCCCCGCCGTGGTCGGCCGCGCCGTGGTCGGCCGCGCCGTGGTCGGCCGCGCCGTGGTCGGCCGCGCCGTGGTCGGCCGCGCCGTGGTCGGCCGCGCCGTGCCGGCCGCGGCCACCAGCGCCGCCCCGGCCGCTCCGGTCGGTTCGGCCCTGGCCGGGCCGGTCGACGCGGTTCCGGCCCAGCCGGTGGGCCCGGGCGGCTCCGCCGGTCCGCGATCCCGCGGCACGGTCGCCGGGCGGAACGGGCTGTTCGACGGGCGGCGCCGGCCCGACCCGGCCACGGCGTTCTGGGGGCTGACCACGCCGGCGTTCGCGGTGTCGGTGCCGGTGGTGTTCCAGATGGTCGACCCCGCCGTGCTGACCCGGGCGCTCGGCGGGGTCGACCCGTACCTGGCGCTGGGGGTGCTCGGCACGCTGGTCGCGGTGCTGATCTTCGCCGCTGGCCGGGGGCGGCTGGCCGACGACAGCCTGGAAACGGCGTACCCGCAGTCGCTGCGCGAGACGTTGCGACACAGCGCGCACGAGGCGTCCTTCGTCACCGTCTGGGTGGCGGTGGCGTACCTCGGCTGGCAGGTGGTCACCACCGTCACCGGGTTCGACGGTTCGCAACTGGCGCTGACCGGCCTGCTCGGCGTGCTCGTCGGCGCGGCCATCGGGCTGATCCCCGGGTGTGCCGTCCAGATCGTCTTCACCGGCCTCTACGTCAGCGGCGGGCTGCCACTGCCGACCCTGGTGGCGAACGCCATCAGCCAGGACGGGGACGCGCTGATCCCGCTCGCCGCGCTGCGCCGGCACTCGGCCGCGTTGGCCACCGTGATCACCACCATCCCCGCGGCGGCGGTCGGTGCCGCCCTGCTCGTCCTGCTCTGACCCGGTCGGGGCGGGCGCCGACCCGCCCCGACCAGCCGTACGAAGGAGGCAACCATGTCACCCCGCTCCGTCCGCGCGGCCCGGCGCAAGCTCGCCGTCCTCCTCGGCCTGACCGTCGTCGCGCTGCTGTCCGGCCTGCCCGCCCCGACCGTCGCCGCGCTGGCGCTGACCGGCCTCGCCGTCCCGGTGGCCGTCGCCCTCGCCGGTGGGCGGCCCCGCGACCTGCTCCCGTACCGCCCCGCCCGGCGGGGTGGCCTGGGTCACACCCAGGAACAAGGGGAACGCTTTGTGACTTGAGCCTGGCACGCTCAACTCAACGCGATAGCAGGTGTTCGATGGCAACTCTTCCGGTACTTCCGCTGACCGACGCCGTCCTGCTGCCCGGCATGGTCATCCCGGTGACCCTCGACCCGACCACCCAGGCCGCGGTCGACGCGGCCCGCGCCACCGGCGACAAGCAGCTTCTCGCCGTACCCCGCATCGACGGCGAGTACGGCTCCGTCGGCACGATCGCCACCATCGAGAAGGTGGGCCGGCTGCCCGACGGCGAGCCCGCCGCCGTGATCCGCGGCCTCGCCCGGGCCCGGATCGGATCCGGCGTGCCCGGACCCGGCGCCGCCCTCTGGGTCGAGGCGACCGAACTCGACGAACCCGCCCCGGCCGGCCGGGCCCGGGAACTCGCCCGCGAGTACCGCGCGCTGATGACCTCGGTCCTTCAGCAGCGCGGCGCCTGGCAGGTCATCGACGCCATGGAGCGGATGACCGACGTCTCCGAGCTGGCCGACGCGGCCGGCTACGCGCCCTGGCTCACCCTGGCGCAGAAGACCGAACTGCTCGCCGCCCCGGACGTCGTCGCCCGGCTGGAACTGCTCGTCGGCTGGGTGAAGGACCACCTCGCCGAGCAGGAGGTCACCGAGCGGATCAACAGCGACGTCCGCGAGGGGCTGGAGAAGTCCCAGCGGGAGTTCCTGCTCCGCCAGCAGCTCGCCGCCATCCGCAAGGAGCTGGGCGAGGACGAGCCCGACGGCTCCGCCGACTACCGGGCCCGGGTCGAGACCGCCGAGCTGCCCGAGAAGGTACGCGAGGCGGCGCTGCGCGAGGTCGGCAAGCTGGAGCGGGCCAGTGACGCCTCCCCGGAGGCGGGCTGGATCCGTACCTGGCTGGACACCGTGCTGGAGATGCCGTGGACCACGCGTACCCAGGACAACACCGACCTGGCCGCGGCCCGCGCCGTGCTCGACGCCGACCACGCCGGCCTGGCCGACGTGAAGGACCGCATCCTGGAATACCTGGCGGTGCGCAACCGGCGGGCCGAGCGCAACCTCGGCGTGGTCGGCGGCCGCGGCTCCGGCGCGGTCCTCGCCCTCGCCGGCCCGCCCGGCGTCGGCAAGACCAGCCTCGGCGAGTCGATCGCCCGGGCGCTCGGGCGCAACTTCGTCCGGGTGTCGCTCGGCGGCGTCCGCGACGAGGCCGAGATCCGCGGTCACCGGCGCACCTACGTCGGCGCGCTGCCCGGCCGGATCGTCCGCGCGCTGCGGGAGGCCGGCTCGATGAACCCGGTCGTGCTCCTCGACGAGGTCGACAAGCTGGCCGCCGGCTACGCGGGCGACCCCGCCGCCGCGCTGCTGGAGGTGCTCGACCCGGCGCAGAACCACACCTTCCGGGACCACTACCTGGAGGTCGACCTCGACCTGTCCGACGTGCTCTTCCTGGCCACCGCCAACGTGGTGGAGACCATCCCCGGCCCGCTGCTGGACCGGATGGAGCTGGTCACCCTGGACGGCTACACCGAGGACGAGAAGGTGGCCATCGCCCGGGACCACCTGCTGCCCCGGCAGCGGGAGCGGGCCGGCCTGACCGCCGACGAGGTCACCGTGGCCGACGAGGCCCTCGCCCGGATCGCGGGGGAGCACACCCGGGAGGCCGGCGTGCGGCAGCTCGAACGCGCCCTGGCGAAGATCCTGCGCAAGGTCGCCGTCGAGCTGGCAGGCGACCCGGCCCCGGCCCGGGTGGACACCGGCAACCTGGCCCGCTACCTGGGCCGGCCGAAGTTCACCCCGGAGTCGGCCGAGCGCACGGCGGTGCCCGGCGTGGCCACCGGCCTGGCGGTCACCGGCGCCGGCGGGGACGTGCTCTTCATCGAGGCGACCAGCATGGAGGGCGAGCCGGGGCTGACCCTCACCGGCCAGCTCGGCGACGTGATGAAGGAGTCCGCGCACATCGCCTGGTCGTACCTGCGCTCCAACGGGCGCCGGTACGGGCTGGACCCGAACGCCCTCGCCGGGCGGCGGATCCACCTGCACGTGCCGGCGGGCGCGGTGCCCAAGGACGGCCCCAGCGCCGGCATCACCATGGTCACCGCGCTGGCGTCCCTGGTGACCGGCCGGCCGGTACGGCCCGAGTTCGGGATGACCGGCGAGGTGACCCTCTCCGGCCGGGTGCTGCCCATCGGCGGCGTGAAGCAGAAGCTGCTCGCCGCCCACCGGGCCGGCCTGACCGAGGTGATCATCCCGGCCCGCAACGAGCCGGACCTGGACGACCTGCCCACCGAGGTCCGCGAGGCGCTGACCGTGCACACCCTCGCCGACGTCGCCGACGTGCTCGCCCTGGCGCTGCGCCCGGCCGACGCCGACACCCTCACCGGTCCGGCGCTCGCCGCCGCCTGACCGGCGCCGCCCGAGGCGGCGGAACACGCCGAGGCCCCCGGTCCGACCGACCGGGGGCCTCGGCGTACCTCAGTGCCGGTCGCGGCGGCGCTCGCCGCCGAAGTCCCGGTCGCGGCGCTCGCCGCCGAAGTCCCGGCGCTCGCGCCGGTCACCGCCGTCGAAGCGGCGCTCGCCGCCGCCCTCGCCGCCGTCACGATCCCGCCGTACGGTGGCCTTGCGGCCCTTGATGGTGCTGCCGCGCAGACCCGCGATCACGTCGTCGGCGACGCCGACCGGGATCTCCACCAGCGAGAACCGGTCCGCGATCTCGATCGAACCGATGTCCCGACCGTTCAGCCCGGTCTCCCCGGTGATCGCCCCCACCAGGTCCTGCGGCCGGACGCCGGCGCGCCGGCCCAGCCCGATGAAGACCTGCGTGGTGCCGCCGGTGCGCGGCCGGGCGCCGCCGCGCCGCTCACCCCGGCCCCCGGTCTCCGGCCGGCCCTCGCGCGGGGCCCGGACCGCGACCTGCGGGATCTCCTCCTCGTCCTCGCTGGTCGGGCCGGCCGCCTCGTGCGCGAGCTTCACCGCCGCCAGCGCGACCTCCATCAGGTCGAACTCGTCGCTGAGCGTCTCGACGATCACCCGGAACGGGTCCAGGTCGTCCTCGAGCAGCGACTCGCGCAGCGCGGCCTGGGTCAGCTCCAGGCGGCGGGTGCGCAGGTCGGCCACCGTCGGGATCTTGTCGATGGTGATCCGCTGCCCGGTGACCCGCTCGATGGTCTTGAGCATCCGGTGCTCGCGCGGCTCGGCGAGGGTGATCGCCACGCCCTCCCGCCCGGCCCGGCCCACCCGGCCGATCCGGTGCACGTACGACTCCGGCGCCGACGGCACGTCGTAGTTGACCACGTGGGTGAGCTGCTCCACGTCCAGGCCGCGGGCGGCCACGTCGGTGGCGACCAGCAGGTCGGCGGTGCTCGACCGCAGTCGACCCATCACCCGGTCGCGCTGCTCCTGGCTCATCCCGCCGTGCAGCGCCTCGGCCCGGTAGCCCCGGCCGTTCATCGTCTCGGTGAGCCGGTCCACCTCCTCGCGACTGCGGCAGAAGACGATCGCCGCGGTGGGGGACTCCACGTCGAGCACCCGGCCCAGCGCGGCCGGCTTGTGCCCCCGGGCGACGATGTACGCGCTCTGCCGCACCCGGGGCGCCTCGCCGGCGACCGGCTTCTCCCGGCCGATCTGGATGCGTACCGGGTCGGTCAGGTGCTGGCGGGCCATCCCGTCGATCCGGGACGGCATGGTGGCCGAGAAGAGCACCGTCTGCCGCTGCGCCGGGGCGTGCTCCAGGATCGCCTCGATGTCCTCGGCGAAGCCCATGTCGAGCATCTCGTCCGCCTCGTCCAGCACCACCGTGGCCAGCTCACCCAGGCGCAGGGTGCCCCGGGCGATGTGGTCCAGGGCCCGGCCCGGGGTGGCCACCACCACGTCCACGCCGGCGTCCAGCGCCCGCAGCTGCCGGCCGATCGGCTGACCGCCGTAGATCGGCAGCACCCGGGTGCCCAGGTCCTTGCCGTAGCGGTGGAACGCCTCCGACACCTGCACCGCCAGCTCCCGGGTGGGCACCAGCACCAGCGACACCGGGTCGCCGCCGCCGCGCCCGTCCGGCATCCGCTGCAGCAGCGGCAGCGCGAACGCGGCCGTCTTGCCGGTGCCGGTCGCCGCCTGACCGAGCAGGTCCTGACCGGCCAGCAGCGGCGGGATCGCCTCCCGCTGGATCGGGGTCGGCTCCTCGTAGCCGAGGGCCGAGAGCGCGCCGAGCAGTTCGGCGCGCAGCCCGAGATCCGCGAAGGCGGTCGCCTCGTCGGTGCTGTCAGGGTTGGTCGGGTCGGTCGGTGCGGGTGCGGAACTCATGGGCAAAGCTTTTCATCACCGGCCCCGGTCCGCTCCGGCGACCGGCACAACCGTCGTGCAAGCCACTCAGAGGATGGTCAGCACCACGGTGACCCCGACGACGGTGTCGAGGACGGCGCACCACTCGGCGTACCCGCGCGGCACCACCCGCCCGGCCCGGTGGTGCGCGACGTCCCAGGCGGCGTGCCCGAGCCAGCCGGCGGCCACCAGCCAGCGCGCCGGGCCGTCGTTCGCGACCGCCGCGAGCCCGGCCAGCGCGGTCCAGCCGGCCAGGCCGGCGAGCTGCACCGGCAGCGTGCCGGGGGTGCGCCACTGCCGGCGGGCGGTGCCGATCAGCAGGTAGCCGGCCGGCAGCACGAGCAGCGTCACCGGCGGCGGGACCATGGGGAAGACCCAGTTGTCGACCGTCATCAGCAGCGCCAGCCAGGTCGGCCAGCGGCGCACCAGCGCGGCGACCACCGGGTGCCGGGGCCCCGGCGCCGGGTGCTCGTGCCGGTGCCGCACCGCCACCAGCACCATCGCCGGGACCATGAGCAGGTGCCCGCCGAGCATCAGCGCGTCCGCGCCGACCAGCCCGGCGGCGAAGGGCACCAGCAGCAGCAGGAACGGCAGGTACATGGCGGCGACCATCTCGGCGGTGGCGCGCGCCGGGTGGCCGCGGTGCCACATCCACGCGGCCATCCCGATCGACATGTCGGTGGCCATCACCAGGGCGGCGACCTCGGGCCGGGCCAGCGTGCCGGCGAGGCCCAGCGCCGCGCCGGCCGTGCGCCAGAGCGGACCGAGCAGCAGCATCCCGACCACCATGGCGACGGTCATCTCGACCAGGTGCCGCAGCAGGCGGCGGCCGGAGCGGTCCGTGGGGGTCGGCGGGGACGAGGGTACGGCGAGCGTCTCGGACATGCCTCGACCCTGCCGCCGACCGGCGCTCGGGCGACAGGCGCGACCGGCACGGAAAACCCGTGCGGGGCGCACGGCCCGACCGTGACGTTCCGCAGGGGTGGCCGCGGCCGGCGACCCCTAGGATCGGCGGACATGACGGTCGGCGCGGCGGTGACGGACCGGCGACTGCGTCGGGCCCGCGTGGTGACCCTCGGGTCGCTGGCCACCAGTCTCTGGACCAGCCTGCTGCTACCCGGGATCGGCCTGGCCCGCGAGCCCGACCCGGTCCGGCTGGCGTGTGGCGCGGTGGGCGTGGTCGCGTTCGCCCTCGCGCAGGGCGCGGTGCTGCACGCGGCGGTCACCCCCTGGCTGCACCAGCGGCGGCGCCGCCGGTCCGAGTTCGCGTTCGCCGTCGTCGCGGCGCTCAGCGTGCCGCTGGTCGGCCCGGTGGCGGCCGGCGCCTGGCCGACCTGGGCCCGGCTCGGCGCCTCGCTGATCGGCATGACGCCGCTGCTGCTGCGGCCGGTCGCCGCGCTGGCCGCCGCCGCGTCCATCGTGGCGGTCGCGCTGGGCGTGGCCGCCTGGACCGGCGGCGCGCTCGGCACCACGCTGCTCGTCACCGGCCTGGTCGGCGGCGGGACCGCCGCCGTCAACCGGGTGCAGGTCTGGTTCTGGGACCTGCTCGTCGAGGCCCGGCAGGGGCAGGCGGCCCGGGCCCGGCTCGCCGCCGCCGAGGAGCGGCTGCGCTTCGCCCGGGACGTGCACGACCTGCTCGGGCACGACCTGACGGTCATCGCG